>NZ_JARAVO010000213.1:0-17011 GCF_033792805.1 Streptomyces sp. PA03-1a | reverse complement strand
GTCCGTACCCGTACGCGCCCGTACGCGCCCGCCACGCCGACAGGACGGCCGCCGGGGCGGGCGCGTACGGGCGCGTACGGGTACGGACGCACCGCGGTCAGGGCCGCCGGTGCTCCGCCGGCAGCCGGGCCGGATCCAGCTCCAGCTCCCCCACGGTCTGGCCACCGCTGGACTCCCCTGTGGGCCGGAAGCCGAGCCCCAGGTAGAAACGTTCCGGGCCGTCCTCGCCGGGATGCCAGGTGGTGGTGACCCGGGTGCCGCCCCGGCGCAGGATCTCCGCCGCCACGGACTCGACGGCGAACCTGCCGTAGCCACGGCCCTGTTCGCCCGCAGCGACGGCGAGGCGCCACAGACCGGAGCGGAGGTCGGTGCCGGTTCCGTCGGCCGCGAAGTCGATGTCGAAGAAGGCCATCAGGAAACCGACGATCCGGTCGCCGTCGACGATCAGCCGGGGCCAGGCCGTCTCCCCGTACGCGTACGCCTCCGCGAGGGACTTCACGACCGGCGCGACCAGGTGTTCCTGGCCGGGGCGGACCTTCAGGGCGATCGCGGCGCCGACGTTGTCGGGGGTGATCTTCTCCAGACGGAGCGTGCTGGTCATGCCCGGAACCCTAGGACGGTGCGTCAAGCGCATTTCCCCGGCCACAGCCACCCCGCGGCGCTCCCTCAGGACGGGGGCGCCACCCGGGCCGGGCCTCCGCGTACGGCCAACGCGGCCGCCAAGGCGGCGCCATCGCCGGCCGGAACAGCGTGCACTCCCCAGGCCCACGCGATGGGTGCCCCTCGAACAGCAGGACCGCCCGGCGCCGGTGATCGGCTCTCTCCGCCCGCACCCACCGCCGGGTCCCCACCCGGGTCCGGCCGGCAGCGGCTGATGCGAGCGCCCCCGCGGAGTGCAACGCCCGCCAGGGCGGCGCCACTACAGGGCGGCGGCACCCGCTCCACCCGGCCGCCTCACACAACCGGGGCTCACCCAGGTCATGCTCCCCGCGCGCGATCCGGGGCGGTCCGCGCGGACTCGACGCGACGCCATCGGCCGGAGACACCCCGCGGCACCGACCCGACGAGGACGCACTCTCCACCGGCCGACTCCCGCCACGGGCGCCACGCGGGGCGGGCTCCCCACGCGGACGGCGACGCGGCGCCCGGGGCGCTAGCCGATGTCGGGCGGGTCGATGCGGACCCGGACCGGGTCGGGCTCCTTGCGGGCGATGCGGGCGGTCTGCGCGGACTTCAGCGCGGCGGCCAGGGCGGAGCCCTTGCCCGGCGGCACGCGCAGCAGCACGCGCTCCCAGCGCTCTCCGGGTGGGGTGTCCCCGGAACGACGGGGCCGCGCGGGATCGGTGATCGGCAGCGGCACCGGGCCGAGCACGTCGGTGCCCTCCGGGAGCCGGACCGTGGCCAGCAGGTCGGCGACGGCGGCTGGACGGCCGCTGACGGCGGCCATCCGGGAGACCGGGGGGAAGCCCAGCTCGGCGCGTTCGGCCAGCTCGCGCACCGCGTGGCCGACCGGGTCCCAGCGGACGAGGGCCTGCACGGGACGCAGCGTGGGCTCCCCGATGACGACCACCGTGCCGCCCTCGCCGGCCGGGCGCACCAACGCCGCCGCGGCCGCCCAGCGGCGCAGGGTCTCCTCCCCCGCCCGCAGGTCCGGGCGGTTGAGCAGCGCCCAGCCGTCCAGCAGCAGCGCCGCGGCGTAGCCGCCCTCCGCGACCGGTTCGGCGCCCGGGGTCGAGATCACCAGCGAGGGCGTGCCCGGCACCGAGGCCAGTACGCCGTCCCGCCCGGAGGTCCGCACCGGCACCTTGGGGAAGGACCGGCCGAGCTCGTCGGCGGTGCGCCGGGCACCGACCACCTGCGCGCGCAGCCGGAAGCCGCCGCACTCCTTGCAGTGCCAGGCCGCCTCGGGCCGCCCGCACCAGCCGCAGTGCGGCGCGCTCTCCCCGTCGCCGAGCTGCAGCGGTCCCGCGCAGTGCGCGCACCGGGCGGGCTCGCGGCAGCGCTCGCAGGCCAGCCGCGGTACGTAGCCCCGCCGGGGCACCTGCACCAGCACCGGGCCGCGCTGCAGCGCGTCCCGGGTCACCTGCCACGCCACCGACGGCAGCCGCGCCGCGCGCGCCGCGGCGTCCCGCGCCTCGTCGCCCTCGCCGACGGTACGGACCAGGGGCGCGGCGGCCCGGACCCGCTCGCGCGGTGCGGTCAGCGGCAGCGCCCACTGGGTGTCGACCAACTGCGCGCCCTCCACGGTGCAGGTGAGGCCGCCGAGCAGGAAGCCCGCCCGCTCCTCCGCGGCCCGCAGCAGCAGGACGTCCCGGGCGTGCGGCTGCGGTGCGTGCTGCTCGGCGTGGCTGGAGTCGCCGTCGTCCCAGAGCACGGCCAGCCCCAGCTCCGCCACGGGCGCGAACATCGCGGCCCGGGTGCCGACGACGGCGCGTACGCTGCCCCGGCTCACCGCCAGCCAGCGGCGGTACCGCTCCTCCGGCCCGGCGTCGGCGGTCAGCAGCACATGGCGGCCCTCGCCGACGATCGCGGTCAGCGCCTCGTCGACGCGGGCGGCCGCGCGGCCGTCCGGTACGACGGCGAGCGCCCCGCGTCCCGAGGCGAGCGTCGCCGCCATGGCGCGGGCGATCTCCTCGGGCCAGTGGGGCCCGGGCAGCGCCGTCCACACCGCCCGCGGGGTGTCGCCGCGGGCCAGCGCCTGCAGGAACGCCGGCCCGGTCGGGTAGCGCCGCCACGGCCCGGGCTCGGGCGCGCCGGGAACGGGCAGTGGCTCCCGTACCGGCTCCGCCTCGACCTTGGCCCGGCGCGGTGGCACCGCGAGCTGCACGATGTCGGCGAGGGCGCCCGCGTAGCGGTCGGCGACGGCCCGGCACAGCCGCAGCAGCCCGGGGGTCAGCACCTCCTCGGGGGACAGGACCTGGGCGAGCGGGGCGAGGGGGCCGCGGTAGTCGCTCTCGGTGAGGCGGTCCACGATGAAGCCGTCGTGCAGCTCCCCGCCCTCGCGGCGGCCGCCCTTGCCCACGCGGCCGCCGAAGCGCACCCGGACGCGCACGCCGGGCCGCGCCTCGGCGTCCATCGCGGCGGGCACCGCGTAGTCGAAGTACTGGTCGAGGTGGAGCAGGCCCTTGTCGACCAGGACGCGGGCCACCGGCAGCCCCTCGGCCAGCGCCGCGCCCCGCCAGGTCCGCGGCTTGGCGCGGGGCTCCTTGGCCTTGCGCACGGTCTCCCGGATGAGGGCGAGCTGCTCTCCCCCGTGCGGCTCCGCCGCCGGGGACACCTGCCGGTCGTCCTCGCTGCTCACAGCCTCAGTGTTACCAGACGCGTCGGACACCGGACGCCGCCGGAGGTGTCCCCGCGCACGCCGACGGCCCCGGACCGCTGGGGTCCGGGGCCGTCGTCAGGCCGTGGGGCGGGCGCGCCCCCGACGGTAGGGCCTAGAAGCCGGCCGCCTGGCGCAGCGCCTCGACGCGGTCGGTGCGCTCCCAGGTGAAGTCCGGCAGCTCGCGGCCGAAGTGGCCGTACGCCGCGGTCTGGGAGTAGATCGGGCGCAGCAGGTCGAGGTCGCGGATGATCGCGGCCGGGCGGAGGTCGAAGACCTGGCCGATGGCCTGCTCGATCTTCTCGTGGTCCACGGTGTGGGTGCCGAAGGTCTCCACGAACAGGCCGACGGGCTCGGCCTTGCCGATCGCGTAGGCGACCTGGACCTCGCAGCGCGAGGCGAGGCCCGCGGCGACGACGTTCTTGGCGACCCAGCGCATGGCGTAGGCGGCGGAGCGGTCGACCTTGGACGGGTCCTTGCCGGAGAAGGCGCCGCCGCCGTGGCGGGCCATGCCGCCGTAGGTGTCGATGATGATCTTGCGGCCGGTGAGGCCGGCGTCGCCCATCGGGCCGCCGATCTCGAAGCGCCCGGTGGGGTTGACCAGCAGCCGGTACCCGTCGGTGTCGATCTTGATGCCGTCGTCGAGCAGCGCCTTCAGCTCCGGCTCCACGACGAACTCGCGGATGTCGGGCGCGAGCAGCGACTCGAGGTCGATGTCGCTGGCGTGCTGCGAGGAGACCACCACGGTGTCGAGGCGCACGGCCTTGTCGCCGTTGTACTCGATGGTGACCTGGGTCTTGCCGTCCGGGCGCAGGTAGGGGATGGTCCCGTTCTTGCGGACCTCGGACAGCCGCCGGGAGAGCCGGTGCGCCAGCGTGATCGGGAGCGGCATCAGCTCGGGGGTCTCGTCGCAGGCGTAGCCGAACATCAGGCCCTGGTCGCCCGCACCCTGCTTGTCGAGCTCGTCGTCATCGCCCTCGACCCGGCTCTCGTACGCCGTGTCGACGCCCTGCGCGATATCCGGGGACTGCGCACCGATGGAGACCGAGACACCGCAGGAGGCGCCGTCGAAGCCCTTCTTCGACGAGTCGTAGCCGATCTCGAGGATCTTGTTCCGCACCAGGGTCGCGATGTCCGCGTATCCCTTGGTGGTGACCTCTCCGGCGACGTGCACCAGACCGGTGGTGATCAGCGTCTCGACGGCGACGCGCGAGGAGGGGTCCTCCTTGAGCAGCGCGTCGAGGATCGTGTCGCTGATCTGGTCAGCGATCTTGTCGGGGTGACCCTCGGTCACGGACTCCGAGGTGAACAGGCGGCGGGACACATCGCTCCCTGGGGTTGCAGCGGCTGCTGGCTGATCATTGGCGGCTCGCGCAGGGCTGCGCCTGGCGGGCCATGGGTCAGTTTATCTGTCGACCATGCGCAGGGACACGGCATCTCGCACCTTGGATATGCCGTGACCTGCGACACTGTGCATCACCTCGGGACGGAACGCCAGTAGGGGACACGTACCGCCCCGAAGTGTCATCGAGGCAGGCGGGCGGCGACCAGGTCCCAGACCTGCTCGGCCAGCGCCTCCTTGGGCCCGTACGGCACGGCGGTCTCGCTGCCGTCGGCGCCGAGCACGACGGCCTCGTTCTCCTCGGAGCCGAAGGCCTTGTGGTCCCCCACCTCGTTGACGACCAGCAGGTCACAGCCCTTGCGGGCGAGCTTGGCGCGACCGTTGGCGAGGACGTCGTCGGTCTCGGCGGCGAAGCCGACGACGATCTGGGCGGGGTGCGGCCGTTCGGCTGAAAGCTCGGCGAGCACGTCGGGGTTGCGCACCAGTTCCACGGGTGCGGGCTCCTCGCCGTCCTTCTTCTTGATCTTGCCCTCGGCGTAGCGCGCCGGGCGGAAGTCGGCGACGGCGGCCGCCATCACGACCACGTCGGCGTCGGACGCGGCCTTCAGCACGGCCTCGCGCAGCTGCACCGCCGTGCCCACGCGCACCACGTCCGCCCCCGCCGGGTCGGCGAGGCCGGTGTTGGCTGAGACCAGGGTGACCCTGGCGCCCCGGGCCAGGGCCGTGCGGGCGAGCGCGTAACCCTGCTTGCCCGACGAGCGGTTGCCCAGGTAGCGGACGGGGTCGAGGGGCTCGCGGGTGCCGCCGGCGCTGATGACGACGTGGCGTCCGGCCAGGTCGGTCTCCAGCGCCCGGGGGCCGCGCAGCAGCACGCGGCGGCAGGCCTCGAAGATCTCGGCGGGCTCGGGCAGCCGGCCCTTGCCGGTGTCGACGCCGGTGAGGCGGCCGACCGCGGGCTCGAGGACGATGGAGCCGCGGCGGCGCAGCGTCGCCACGTTCTCCTGGGTGGCGGCGTGCTCCCACATCTCGGTGTGCATGGCGGGCACGAACACCACGGGACAGCGCGCGGTGAGCAGGGTGTTGGTGAGCAGGTCGTCGGCGAGCCCGTGGGCGGCCTTGGCGAGCACGTCGGCGGTGGCGGGGGCGACCACGACGAGGTCCGCGCCCTGTCCGATGCGCACGTGCGGCACCTCGTGGACGCTCTCCCACACCTCGGTCGAGACGGGGTTGCCCGACAGTGCCGACCAGGTGGCCTCTCCGACGAAGTGCAGCGCCGAGGCCGTGGGCACGACGCGCACGTCGTGGCCCGACTCGGTGAACCGGCGCAGCAGCTCGCACGCCTTGTAGGCGGCGATCCCGCCGCTCACACCCAGGACGACCTGTGGCTTCCCCATCGACCTCTCCCGCGCTGTGTTGGACCGTGGTGCGTACCACCCATGACACACCACGGGCCCGGCGGTCGTGCCGCCGGGCCCGTGGTGAAACACCTGGGCGCGGTTACTGAGCGGGGCCCTCGACGGCCTCGGAGGTCAGCAGACCCGCGTTGATCTCGCGCAGCGCGATCGACAGCGGCTTCTCGTGCACGTGGGTGTCCACGAGCGGACCGACGTACTCGAGCAGGCCCTCGCCGAGCTGCGAGTAGTAGGCGTTGATCTGACGGGCACGCTTGGCCGCGTAGATCACGAGGCTGTACTTCGAGTCGGTTGCCTCGAGCAGCTCGTCGATCGGCGGGTTGATGATGCCCTCGGGCGTGGTGATGGAAGAGGACACGCTCTACCTTCCGATTGGGTGCAAAAAGATCAGACTACAGCCATCAAGGCTAGCAGCTCGCGCGCGACGTCCTCGACGGAGGTGTTCACCAGGGTGGTGTCGAACTCCGGCTCGGCCGCCAGCTCGACCCGCGCGGCCTCCAGCCGGCGCTCGATGACCTCGGGAGCCTCGGTGCCCCGGCCGGTGAGCCGGCGGACCAGCTCGTCCCAGCTCGGAGGCGCGAGGAAGACCAGCTGCGCCTCGGGCATCGACTCCCGGACCTGGCGGGCGCCCTGCAGGTCGATCTCCAGCAGGACCGGCTCGCCGGCCTCCAGGCGCTCCAGCACCGCCTGGCGCGGTGTGCCGTACCGGTTCCCCGCGAACTCGGCCCACTCCAGCAGTTCGCCGTTGGCGACGAGCTTGTCGAACTCGTCGTTCTCGACGAAGTAGTAGTGCACCCCGTGCTCCTCACCGGGGCGGGGCTTGCGGGTGGTGGCCGAGACGGAGAGCCACACCTCGGGGTGGACTGTGCGCATATGAGCGACGACCGTGCTCTTGCCGACCCCCGAGGGGCCGGAGAGCACGGTCAGCCGCGGACGTTCACTCATGGAGCGATTATCCCGGTTCCCGGAGGGTGCTGGGAACGTCAGGCAGCGGGGCTGCCGAACTCGCGCTCCAGGGATGCGATCTGGTTGGAGCCGAGCCCACGGACCCGGCGGCTCTCGGAGATGCCGAGCCGCTCCATGATCTGCTTGGCGCGGACCTTGCCCACGCCGGGCAGGGACTCCAGGAGGGCGGAGACCTTCATCTTGCCGATGACGTCGTTCTCCTGGCCCTGCTTGATGACCTCGTGCAGCGAGGCGCCGGAGTGCTTGAGCCGATTCTTGACCTCGGCGCGCTCCCGGCGAGCCGCGGCGGCCTTCTCGAGCGCGGCAGCGCGCTGTTCAGGGGTAAGGGGCGGAAGAGCCACGCCTACGTCACCTCGGAAGTAGAACTGTCGGATACGGACCGGTGTGGAACCTAGTCGCCCCCCACCTGCAGGGGCAACGTGAAACGCGCAGCTTGCGCGCTCTCGACGGAGACTAGCGGCCCCAGCGGCGTCAGTCAGCGCAAACAAGAAGAAAAGTCCTGGTCAGCGTCAACCGACCAGGACTTTTCGGACAAATCTGCGCAGGTTTCCGGACGTCTTGACCGCTACTTGACGACTTCGGCGAGCTGTGCGGCCTCGCGTTCCGCCGCTTCGCGCAGTGCGGAGACCGACGGTCCGAGCTTCAGCACGCCGCGGCTGACGCTCGGCACGACGTTGCGCACGGCCTCCCCGAAGACCCGCGGAAGGTCGGCCGCCGTCGCGCCCTGGGCCCCGATGCCGGGGGCGAGCAGCGGTCCGTTCACGGCGAGGTCCACACCCGCCCGGTCGAGCGTCGCGCCGACGACCGCACCGACCGATCCGAGCGGCAGGTCGCCCTCGTTCTCCGCCGCGATGTGGTTCAGCATCACCTGCGCGAGGGACGCGCCGCTCGCCGTGGTTGACCGCTGCACCTCCGCGCCCTCCGGATTGGAGGTCAGGGCGAGCACGAAGACGCCGCTGCCGCTCGCCCGGGCGGCGTCCAGGGCGGGGCGCAGCGAGCCGAACCCCAGGTACGGGCTGACGGTGACCGCGTCCGAGAACAGCGACGAGGCGGGGTCGAGGTAGGTGGCCGCGTACGCGGCCATGGTGGAGCCGATGTCGCCGCGCTTGGCGTCCATCAGCACCAGGGCACCGGCCGCGCGGGCCTCGGCGACGGCCGTCTCCAGGACGGCGATGCCGCGCGAGCCGAAGCGCTCGAAGAAGGCGCTCTGCGGCTTGAGGACGGCGACCCGGTCGGCCAGCGCCTCCACCACGGTGCGGGTGAAGCGCTCCAGTCCGGCGACGTCGTCCTGCAGGCCCCAGTCGGAGAGCAGGGAGGAGTGCGGGTCGATGCCGACGCAGAGCGGTCCACGGGTGTCCATGGCGCGGCGCAACCGGGCGCCGAAGGGCTCGGGGTTCATCGCGGGGTGGCTTCCTTCCGGGTCTCGGCGCCGACGGCGTCGGCGAGGGTGGCGTACGGGCTGGCCTGCAGCAGTCCGGCCAGGTCCCGGTGGATCGTGCGGCACCAGAAGGGGCCTCGGTAGACGAAGGCGCTGTAGCCCTGCACGAGGGTGGCGCCGGCCAGGATGCGCTGCCAGACGTCCTCCGCGCTCTCGACCCCGCCCACGCCGACGAGGGTGATGCGGTCGCCGACGCGGGCGTACAGGCGGCGCAGCACCTCCAGGGAGCGTTCCTTGAGCGGGGCGCCGGACAGTCCGCCGGTCTCCTTGACCAGTGAGGCGTCCGAGCGCAGGCCGAGGCCGTCGCGGGCGATGGTGGTGTTGGTGGCGATGATGCCGTCCAGGCCGAGCTCGAGGGCCAGGTCGGCGACGGCGTCCACGTCCTCGTCGGCGAGGTCCGGGGCGATCTTGACCAGCAGGGGGACGCGGCGATCGGTCACGGTGCGGTCGGCGGCCTCGCGGACGGCGCTGAGCAGCGGCCGGAGGTGGTCGACGGCCTGCAGGTTCCTCAGTCCGGGGGTGTTGGGCGAGGAGACGTTGACGACGAGGTAGTCCGCGTGCCGGGCGAGCCGCTCGGTGGAGGTGACGTAGTCGGCGACCGCCTCCTGCTCCGGGACGACCTTGGTCTTGCCGATGTTGACGCCGACCGTGGTCGGGAAGACCGCCCTGCGGGCGGCCAGGCGCGCGGCGACGGCGGCGGAGCCCTCGTTGTTGAAGCCCATGCGGTTGATCAGGGCGCGGTCGGCGACCAGGCGGAACAGCCGCTGCCTGGGGTTGCCCGGCTGCGGCTGGGCGGTGACGGTGCCGATCTCGACGTGGTCGAAGCCGAGCATGGTGAGCCCGTCGATGCCGACGGCGTTCTTGTCGAAGCCGGCCGCCAGCCCGAAGGGGCCGTGCATCCGGCGGCCCAGCGCCTCGGTGCGCAGTGCGGGGTGTCGCGGCGCGAGCAGGGCGGCGGCCAAGGTGCGCACACCGGGGATCCGGGCGGCGAGCCGGATCCAACCGAAGGCGAGGTGGTGGGCCTGTTCGGGGTCGAGGCGCTTGAAGAACAGGTTGAACAGCAGGGAGTACATGCGAAGCCTTCCACGGCGGGCTGGGGGTCCCCCCGTGCCGCGGGCCACGGGGGCAGGGCGCGGGGGCTCGTGGAGAGGGGGACACCGGACCGGTGTCCCCCTCCCGGGCCTACGCCTCGCGGGCGGCGGTCAGGTGTTCCGCGTGTTCCTGCAGGGAGCGGACCCCGACGTCGCCCCGGTTGAGCGCGTCGACGCCCTGGACGGCGGCGGCGAGCGCCTGCACCGTCGTCAGGCACGGGACGCCGCGGGCGACGGCCGCGGTGCGGATGTCGTAGCCGTCGAGGCGGCCGCCGGTGCCGAACGGGGTGTTGACGATGAGGTCGATGGCGCCCTCGTGGATGAGCTCGATGATGGTCGGCTCGCCGTTGGGGCCGGTGCCCTCGCTCTTCTTGCGCACCACGGTGGCCTCGATGCCGTTGCGCTTGAGTACCTCGGCGGTGCCGGAGGTGGCCAGCAGCTCGAAGCCGTGCTCGACCAGCGCCCGGGCCGGGAAGATCAGCGCGCGCTTGTCGCGGTTGGCGACCGAGACGAAGGCGCGGCCCTTGGTCGGCAGCGCACCGTAGGCGGCGGCCTGCGACTTTGCGTACGCCGTGCCGAATACCGAGTCGATGCCCATGACCTCGCCGGTGGAGCGCATCTCCGGGCCGAGGATGGTGTCGACGCCCCGGCCGTGCACGTCGCGGAAGCGGCTCCAGGGCAGCACGGCCTCCTTGACGGAGATCGGCGCGTCCAGCGGCAGGGTGCCGCCGTCGCCGTGGGCCGGGAGAAGTCCCTCGGTGCGCAGCTCGGCGATGGTGGCGCCGAGCGAGATGCGGGCGGCCGCCTTGGCCAGCGGGACCGCCGTCGCCTTGGAGGTGAAGGGCACGGTGCGGGAGGCGCGCGGGTTGGCCTCCAGCACGTAGAGGATGTCCCCGGCCAGGGCGAACTGGATGTTGATCAGGCCCTGGACGCCGACGCCCTTGGCGATGGCCTCGGTGGAGGCGCGCAGCCGCTTGACGTCGTGCCCGCCGAGGGTGATCGGGGGCAGGGCGCACGCGGAGTCGCCGGAGTGGATGCCGGCCTCCTCGATGTGCTCCATGACGCCGCCGAGGTAGAGCTCGTGGCCGTCGTAGAGCGCGTCGACGTCGATCTCGATGGCGTCGTCGAGGAAGCGGTCGACCAGCACGGGGCGGTCCGGGCCGATCTCGGTGGACTCGGCGATGTAGGAGGCGAGGCGGGTCTCGTCGTAGACGATCTCCATGCCGCGGCCGCCGAGCACGTACGAGGGCCGCACCAGGACCGGGTAGCCGATCTCGTCGGCGATGGCCTTGGCCTTCTCGAAGGTGGTGGCGGTGCCGTGCTTGGGGGCGGGCAGGCCCGCCCGGTCCAGGACGCGGCCGAAGGCGCCGCGGTCCTCGGCGAGGTGGATGGCCTCGGGCGAGGTGCCGACGACCGGCACGCCGTTGTCCTTCAGGGCCTGGGCCAGGCCGAGCGGGGTCTGGCCGCCGAGCTGGACGATGACGCCGGCGACGGGGCCGGCCTGCTGCTCGGCGTGGACGATCTCCAGGACGTCCTCCAGGGTGAGCGGCTCGAAGTAGAGCCGGTCGGAGGTGTCGTAGTCGGTGGAGACGGTCTCGGGGTTGCAGTTGACCATGACGGTCTCGTAGCCCGCGTCGCTCAGCGCGAAGGAGGCGTGGACGCACGAGTAGTCGAACTCGATGCCCTGGCCGATGCGGTTGGGACCGGACCCCAGAATGATCACCGCGGGCTTCTCGCGCGGCGCGACCTCGCTCTCCTCGTCGTAGGACGAGTAGAAGTACGGGGTGCGGGCGGCGAACTCGGCGGCGCAGGTGTCGACCGTCTTGTAGACCGGCCGGACGCCCAGCGCGTGCCGGACCTCGCGGACGACGTCCTCGCGCAGGCCGCGGACCGCGGCGAGCTGGGCGTCGGAGAAGCCATACCGCTTGGCCTCGGCGAGCAGCTCGGGGTCGAGCTTGTCGGCGGCCGCGAGCTCGTCGGCGATCTCCTTGATCAGGAAGAGCTGGTCCACGAACCAGGGGTCGATCTTCGTGGCGTCGAAGACCTCCTGCGGGGTGGCGCCGGCCCGGATCGCCTGCATGACGGTGTTGATCCGGCCGTCGGTGGGGCGCCGGGCGGCGAGCAGCAACTCGCCCTTGTCGCCCGGGTCGCCGGTGAAGGCGAACTGGCTGCCCTTCTTCTCCAGGGAGCGCAGTGCCTTCTGCAGCGCCTCGGGGAAGTTGCGGCCGATGGCCATGGCCTCGCCGACCGACTTCATGGTGGTGGTGAGGGTGGCGTCGGCGGCGGGGAACTTCTCGAAGGCGAAGCGCGGCACCTTGACGACGACGTAGTCGAGCGTCGGCTCGAAGGAGGCCGGGGTCTGCTCGGTGATGTCGTTGGGGATCTCGTCGAGGGTGTAGCCGACGGCGAGCTTGGCGGCGATCTTGGCGATCGGGAAGCCGGTCGCCTTGGAGGCGAGCGCCGAGGAGCGGGAGACCCGCGGGTTCATCTCGATCACGATGACCCGGCCGTCCTCGGGGTTGACGGCGAACTGGATGTTGCAGCCGCCGGTGTCGACGCCGACCTCGCGGATGACGGCGATGCCGACGTCACGCAGGATCTGGTACTCGCGGTCGGTCAGCGTCATCGCGGGCGCGACGGTGATGGAGTCACCGGTGTGCACGCCCATGGGGTCGAAGTTCTCGATGGAGCAGACGACCACGACGTTGTCGTGCTTGTCGCGCATCAGCTCCAGCTCGTACTCCTTCCAGCCGAGGATGGACTCCTCGAGGAGCACCTCGGTGGTCGGGGAGAGCGTCAGGCCCTGGCCGGCGATGCGGCGCAGCTCCTCCTCGTCGTGGGCGAAGCCGGAGCCGGCGCCGCCCATGGTGAAGGAGGGGCGGACGACGACGGGGTAGCCGCCGAGGGTGTCGACGCCGGCGAGGACGTCGTCCATGGTGTGGCAGATGACCGAGCGGGCGGACTCGCCGTGGCCGATCTTGGCGCGGACGGCCTCGACGACGTCCTTGAACAGGTCGCGGTCCTCGCCCTTGTTGATGGCCTCGACGTTGGCGCCGATCAGCTCGACCCCGTACTTGTCGAGGACGCCCGCCTTGTGGAGCGAGATCGCGGTGTTGAGCGCGGTCTGGCCGCCCAGGGTGGGCAGGAGCGCGTCGGGGCGCTCCTTGGCGATGATCTTCTCGACGAACTCGGGGGTGATCGGCTCGACGTAGGTGGCGTCGGCGATCTCCGGGTCGGTCATGATCGTGGCCGGGTTGGAGTTGACCAGGATCACGCGCAGGCCCTCGGCGCGCAGGACGCGGCAGGCCTGGGTGCCGGAGTAGTCGAACTCGGCGGCCTGGCCGATGACGATCGGGCCGGAGCCGATGACCAGGACGGACTGGATATCGGTGCGCTTAGGCACGCTGGCCCTCCATGAGCTTCACGAAGCGGTCGAACAGGTACGCGGCGTCGTGCGGACCCGCGGCGGCCTCGGGGTGGTACTGGACGCTGAAGGCGGGGGTGTCGAGCAGCCGCAGGCCCTCGACCACGTCGTCGTTGAGGCACACGTGGGAGACCTCGACCCGCCCGTACGGGGTGTCGCTGACCTGGTCGAGCGGCGCGTCCACGGCGAAGCCGTGGTTGTGGGCGGTGACCTCGACCTTGCCGGTGGAACGGTCCTGCACCGGCTGGTTGATGCCGCGGTGGCCGTACTTCAGCTTGTAGGTGCCGAAGCCGACGGCGCGGCCGAGCAGCTGGTTGCCGAAGCAGATGCCGAACAGCGGGGTCCTGCGCTGCAGGACGCCCTGGATGACGGTCAGGTCGGCGGTGGCCGGGTCTCCGGGGCCGTTGGAGAGGAACACGCCGTCGGGGTTGACCGCGTAGACCTCGTCCAGGGTGGCGCCCGCGGGCAGCACGTGCACCTCGATGCCGCGTTCGGCCATGCGCTGCGGGGTCATCCCCTTGATGCCGAGGTCGATCGCGGCGACGGTGAACTTCTTCTCGCCGACCGCCGGGACGACGTACGGCTCCTTGGTGGCGACCTCGGCCGACAGGTCGGCGCCCTTCATCTGGGGGCTGGCCTGGACCGCGGCCAGGAGCGCGGCCTCGTCGGTCCGCGCCTTGTCGCCGGAGAAGATGCCGACGCGCATCGCGCCGCGCTCGCGCAGGTGCCGGGTCAGCGCCCGGGTGTCGATGCCGCTGATGCCGACGACGCCCTGACGGGTCAGCTCCTCGTCCAGGGTGCGACGGGAGCGCCAGTTGGACGGTACGCGGGCGGGGTCGCGGACGACGTAACCGGCCACCCAGATGCGGGAGGACTCCGGGTCCTCGTCGTTGACGCCGGTGTTGCCGACGTGCGGGGCGGTCATGACGACGACCTGGCGGTGGTACGACGGGTCGGTCAGGGTCTCCTGGTAGCCGGTCATGCCGGTGGAGAAGACGGCCTCGCCGAAGGTCTCCCCCACGGCCCCGTAGGCGCGGCCGCGGAAGGTGCGGCCGTCCTCCAGGACGAGTACGGCAGGGACCCTCGCGGGCCGCTGGGTGGAGGTCGTCATCGTGCGCCTTCCTGGTCGTGCGTGAGAGTGTTCAGGGCCTCGACCCACGCGGCGTGCTCGGCGGCGTGGTCCGAGCGGAAGCCGGAGTCGATCAGCCGGTCGCCGTGCGCCCAGGTGACCACCAGCAGGCCGCCCTCGGTGAGGACCTTTCCGGCGATGCCCTTGTCGAGGCGTGCGCCGCGCAGGTCCGCGGCCGGGACGAAGAAGCTCGGCGCGCCGGTGCGCCGGGCGTCCAGTCCCCGGTCGGTGAGGGTGAGCTCGACCCGGCTGCGCACGCCCAGCCCGTGGGCGACGATGCGGTCCAGCCACTGCCCGGCGGTGGTGCTGCCGTGGTAGCGGCCGCTCAGGGTGAGCCGGGGCTCGCCGGGCTCCTCGGGGGCGGTGGGCAGGGCGGGCAGGTCGCTCTGGAGGGTGCCGCGCCACTTCCAGCCCTGGCGCATCAGCCAGTAGACGAGGGCGATGAACAGCAGCAGCCCGACGACCCAGCCGATGCGGGCCGACCAGTCGGTGACCTCGGCGGAGTGCTTCCCCTCCGCCGCGATGAGTACCAGAGGTGTCACGAGAGCTTCCCGTCCATGACCGTCGCCTTGCCCCGCAGGAAGGTGGCGAACACCTGGCCCGGCAGCTCCAGACCCTCGTACGGGGTGTTGCGGCTGCGGGAGGCGAAGCCCGCGGGATTCACCACACCACGGTATGCCGGATCGACCAGGGTGAGGTTCGCGGGCTCACCAGCCGAGACGGGCCGTCCGTGGCCGGAGAGCCGGCCGATCTCCGCGGGACGGAACGACATCCGGTCGGCGACGCCGGCCCAGTCGAGCAGGCCCGTGTCCACCATGGCGTGCTGGACGACCGACAGCGCGGTCTCCAGGCCGATCATGCCCATGGCCGCCGCGCCCCACTCGCAGTCCTTGTCCTCGTGCGGGTGCGGGGCGTGGTCGGTGGCGACGCAGTCGATCGTGCCGTCGGCGAGCGCCTCGCGCAGCGCCATGACGTCGGCCTCGGTGCGCAGCGGCGGGTTGACCTTGTAGACCGGGTTGTAGGTGCGCACCAGCTCGTCGGTGAGGAGCAGGTGGTGCGGGGTGACCTCGGCGGTGACGTCCCAGCCCTTGGACTTGGCCCAGCGGACGATCTCGACCGAGCCGGCCGTGGACAGGTGGCAGATGTGCACGCGGGAGCCGACGTGCGCGGCGAGCAGCACGTCACGGGCGATGATCGACTCCTCGGCGACGGCGGGCCAGCCGGTCAGGCCCAGCTCGCCGGAGACGAGGCCCTCGTTCATCTGGGCGCCCTCGGTGAGCCGGGGCTCTTGGGCGTGCTGGGCGACGACGCCGTCGAAGGCCTTCACGTACTCCAGGGCGCGGCGCATCATCACGGCGTCGTCGACGCACTTGCCGTCGTCGGAGAAGACCCGCACACCGGCGGCGGAGTCGGCCATCGCGCCGAGCTCGGCGAGCTTCTTGCCCTCCAGGCCCACGGTGACGGCGCCGACCGGCTGGACGTCGCAGTAGCCGTGCTCGCGGCCAAGGCGCCAGACCTGCTCGACGACGCCGGCGGTGTCGGCGACGGGGAAGGTGTTGGCCATCGCGTGGACGGCGGTGTAGCCGCCCGCGGCGGCCGACCGCGTGCCGGTGAGGACGGTCTCGGAGTCCTCACGACCGGGTTCGCGCAGGTGCGTGTGGAGGTCGACCAGGCCCGGCAGGAGGACCTTGCCCTCGGCCTCGACCACCGTGGCCCCCTCGGGGGCGGTCAGGTCCGGGCCGACCTCGGCGATGGTCTCGCCGTCGATCAGGACGTCCTGCGGCTCTCCGCCGAGGATCCTCGCGCCGCGGATCAGCGTCTTCGGGGTCGCGCTCATGCTTGGTTGTTCTCCTCGGTGCGGGCGGGGGCGGGGGCGGAGACGGCGGGCTCGGCGCCGCCGAGCAGCAGGTACAGGACGGCCATGCGGATGCTGACGCCGTTCTTCACCTGCTCGACCGCGGTGCAGCGCGGCGAGTCGGCGACCTCGGCGGTGATCTCCATGCCGCGGTTCATCGGGCCGGGGTGCATGACGACGGCGTGCTCGGGCAGCGCGGCCATGCGCAGGCCGTCGAGGCCGTAGCGGCGGGAGTACTCGCGCTCGGTGGGGAAGAAGGCGGCGTTCATGCGTTCGCGCTGGACGCGCAGCATCATCACGGCGTCGGACTTGGCGAGCACCGCGTCCAGGTCGTAGGAGACCTCGCAGGGCCAGTTCTCGACGCCGATCGGCAGCAGGGTGGGCGGCGCCACCAGGGTGACCTCGGCGCCGAGCGTGCCCAGCAGCAGCACGTTGGAGCGGGCCACCCGGCTGTGCAGCACGTCGCCGACGATGGTGATGCGGCGTCCCGCCAGGTCGCGGCCGGGGCCGGACAGGTGGCGGCGCATGGTGAAGGCGTCGAGCAGGGCCTGCGTGGGGTGCTCGTGGGTGCCGTCGCCGGCGTTGACGACGCTGCCGCCGATCCAGTCGGAGTACGCCAGCCGGTGCGGGGCGCCGGACATGTGGTGGCGGATGACGACGGCGTCGGCGCCCATGGCCTCCAGGGTGAGGGCGGTGTCCTTCAGGGACTCGCCCTTGGACACCGAGGAGCCCTTGGCGGAGAAGTTGATCACGTCGGCCGACAGGCGCTTGGCGGCGGCCTCGAAGGAGATGCGGGTGCGGGTCGAGTCCTCGAAGAAGAGGTTGACGACCGTGCGGCCGCGCAGGGTCGGCAGTTTCTTGATGGGGCGGTCGGCGACGCGGGCCATCTCCTCCGCCGTGTCGAGCACGAGGAGGGCGTCGTCACGGGTGAGGTCGGCGGCCGAGATCAGGTGGCGCTTCATCGGGTCACTCCGGAGGATGCGTGCGGGGGCGGACTGGGTGGCGGCACGCCACGTCTCCCGGGCAGGCCGGGGC
>NZ_JARAVO010000212.1:0-17124 GCF_033792805.1 Streptomyces sp. PA03-1a | reverse complement strand
CCCGGGGGTCGTGCCGGGGGGTGCTTCTTCCACGTCCGTGAGCCTAACCGGGCGGGGCGCAGCCGTCCGCGCAGGCGTCCGGGACGGCGCCCGGGGCACGGTGCGTCCAGCCGTCCTTGGGGTCGTAGGACCAGCCCTCGCCGCTGGGGTAGACCCGGCCGCCCCAGCCCGTCGCGGCGGCCCCGCCGCCCCACTGCGCCTCGCGGTAGCGGGCGGCGGCGAGCACGGCGGCCCGGGCGACGGGCGCTCCGGCGCGGGTGCTGAGGCGGTGCGCCATCGGCCGGTACTCGGCCAGGGCCCACAGGCAGACCAGCCAGGCGGCGTCGTCGCGGTAGACCTGTCCGGAGTCCCCGACGACGGTGATCTCGCGCAGGGTCGCGGCGTGGTCCAGCTCCGGGAAGCGGCGGCGGGCCTCGTCGGAGCCGACCGGGACGAGGTCCAGCGGCACGATCTGCCGCTGGCGCTCCAGCCAGCGGCGGACGAAGGAGCAGAGCGAGCAGTCCGGGTCGTACAGGACGGTCAGCAGGCGGACCGGCACCGGGGCCGCCGGAGCGGCCCCGGTCGCTGGGGTGCGGTCCATCGCCGTCACGCGCCCGGCTGCGCGGGGGCGGTCCAGCCCTGCGGGCGGACGGGCGGGATCTGCTCGCGGTCCATGACGCCCCGGCGGCGGATCTTGTTGAGCACGTACACGTTGCACAGGTGCAGCACCCCGAGGACGAGCAGGACGACACCGAGCTTGACCGACAGCGCCTCGAAGAGTTCGCGGGCGTTCCCGACCCGGTCGGCGTTCTTCAGGTACAGCGCCACGAAGCCGAGGTTCACGAGGTAGAAGCCGACCACCAGAAGGTGGTTGACGGCGTCGGCCAGCTTCTCGTTGCCGTGGAGCACGTCTTCGAGGAAGACCTTGCCGGCCCGGCTGAGGGTCCGGGCCACCCACACCGTCAGCGCGACGCTGACGAGCAGGTAGATGACGTATGCGACGACCGTGAGGTCCATGGGTCCCACCCTTTTCGAACGTGTTCAAAACCCGTTGCCGATGACTGTAGACCTGTTTTTGAACATGTTCAAGCGACAAGTGCGGTGGCCCGCAGGGGCCGTGGGGCAGTGCGCCGCAGCCCTCCGCCGTCAGCCCTTCGCCGTCCGGTCGGCGGATGGAGCGGGCGCGGCCGGCTCCGCGCGGACCTGGGTCCCGATCGCCCGCACCGCCGGCACCGCCGCGGTCGCCAGGCAGGCGGCCGCCACCAGCGCCGCCGACACCGCCAGCGGGACCGCCGAGCCCCACAGGTTCGCGGCGAGCGGGGCCAGTGCGTAGCCCACGGGCATCGCGGCGAGCGACAGCAGCCAGTCGTACGAGGTCACCCGGGCCAGTGCCTGCGGCGGCACCTGCTGTTGGACGACCGTCTCCCAGACCGGGTTGAGGTAGCCGAGCGCGGCCAGCGCCAGGCCGTAGGCCGCGACGAGCAGCGGGGCCGGTGCGGCGACGGCCAGCAGGACCAGCGGCAGCGCGTACGTCGCCAGGCCCAGGTTGGCCACGAGCACGGGACGGCGGGGACGGGCCCGCGCGGCCAGCAGGGAGCCGAGGACGAGGCCGACCGCCCCGGCCTCCAGGACCCAGAACCACACGCCCTCGCCGCCGAGCCGGTGGATCGCGACGGCCGGACCGAGGGTGGTCAGGACCGCGGCGGCCCCGTTCCACATGGCGTGCGCGACCAGGCTCGTCCAGTACCAGTCGCGGGAACGGACCTCGCTCCAGCCCTCCTTGAGGTCCGCGAGCATCGACGCGCGCGGCAGCGGCGTCCGCTCGATCCGCAGCACCGCCAGGAGCGCGGCGCTCACCGCGAAGGAGGCCGCGTCCAGCACGAAGGCCAGGCCGGGCCCGGCGGCCCAGATCAGCGCCGCGGCCAGGGCCGGTCCGCACAGCCGGGTCGCGCTGTTCGCCACGCCCATCAGGGCGTTGGCCCGCTGCCGTGCCGCCCCGTCGGTCACCGTGCCGGCGACCAGCGGCGACTGGGTCGGCATCGCGAACGCCGAGGCGGTGCCGCCCACCGCCTCGGCGAGCGCGATGGGCGCCAGCGACGGGTCGCCGCCGAGCAGTTCCAGCCCGACGAAGAGCTGGGCGGCGCAGCGTACGAGGTCGGTGAGGAGCGCCACGCGCCGGGCGTCGAAGCGGTCCGCGACCACCCCTCCGAGCGGCAGGAGCAGCAGCTTGGGCACCATTGCGCAGGCCAGGACGAGGGCGAGGGCCGAGACGTCGCCGGTCGCCCTGGTCACGGCGATGACCAGTGCGGCGGGCACGACCCCGTCGCCGAGCAGGGACAGCGTGCGTCCGGCGAACAGCAGCCGGAAGCCGCGGAGCCGGAGGGGATGCGTGGGTGTCATGGCACCGCAATGTATTTCGGTGCCGAATCATTCGCCACCGAAATATACTGCGCCGTAGGATTCGGCCCATGGACGCAGACGCCGACGCCGGCACCGTGGGAGCCCCGGTGGAACGGGACTGGACCGACGGGCACGTGGAGCGCTGGCTGCCCCTCCTGCCGGACCTCGACCCCGACATCGAGGGCGCCGTCACCCGCATGAAGCTCGTCACCAGCCACCTGCGCAAGGTCCGCGAACAGTCGCTGGTCGACTTCGGCCTGCAGCGGCACGAGTTCGACACCCTGCACGCCCTCGCCGGGCGCGGCGGCCGCGCCGCCCCGTCCGAACTCGCCGCGGACCTCGACCTGGCCCCCGCGTCCGTCACCGGCCGCCTCGACGCGCTGGAGGCCCGCGGCCACGTCCGGCGCACCCACTCCACCGCCGACCGCCGGCGCGTCGACGTCGAGCTCACCGACGACGGCCGCGCCACCTGGCTCGGCGCCATGGACGTCCTCGGCCACGAGGAGTACCGGCTGCTGGGGACCCTCGACGCCGACGAACGCCGGTACCTCTCCGACCTGCTGCGACGCGTCATGGTGGTGGCGGAGGACGGCTGAACACAGGATCCGGGAAGATCCGACATCCTGTGCGAAATTTGTGAGCGTTCCCCGCTGACAGGCCGCCGAACCGCCGAGTAGCTTTACCTTCTCTTCGGCACGCAACCGCTCCGTCCACGGCCGAAGGCCCGACCTGGGGGCAGCATGTTCGACGAGGACCGCTACCGGACCCTCTCCTACCCGCGGGGACCCTTCCCGGGCTTCCCCGTCTCCGGGGGCGTGGGACTCGCCACGCCGTCCGGCGACATGCGCCGCCCCGGGGCCGTCTGGCTCCTGGGGCCCCTCACCTTCGGCGTGTACTGGCTCGTGTGGTACTACCGGGCCAACAAGGAACTGCGGGAGTTCGACCCCGGCATCAAGGTCCGGCCCGCCCTCGCGGTGCTCGCCATCAGCCTGGGCGCGCTGCTGCTCGTGCCCGCCGTCGTCTCGCTCTACAACACCGGCTGCCGCATCGCCCGCGCCCAGCGCCGCGCGGGCCTCCACGACACGGTCTCCGGCCTCAAGGGGCTGCTGCTGGCCCCCGCGTTCGGGCTGACGTCCTTCTACTACCAGGAGCAGCTCAACCAGGTCTGGGTCGCCCGCAACTGACGCTCAGCCCGTCGCGCGGTCCCCCGCTCCCAGGTCCGCGGCGCGGTCGGGGCGCGTGAACTGCTCCGTCACCTGGATGAACGCCGCCTTCAGGTGGTCGGGGATGCCCAGGGCGTCCGCCGCCTGCGCGGCGGTCATCCGAGGTCCCGCGGGGCCGGCGCCCGAAGCGTGGACGTCCGGCCGGGGAAGGTCGTCCTCGCTCAGCTTGCCCGACCGGACGAGCACGTCGCGCACGGGGATGCCGAGCGCACGGGCGAGCCCGCGCATCGTCTCCAGATCCGGCATGCTCTGCCGCTGCAGGAGCCGTGTGATGGCGGCGCGGTGCACCCCGGCGTCGTCCGCGAGCTTCGACTTGCCGCCCCCGCGCGGGCTGTCGATGTCGTACCCCCGGCCGCGCATGAGGCCTTCGATCCAGTCGGCGAAGTCTTCGATGTGGTCGGCATCGCTCGGCACCTGTGGGGCTCCTCCCTCTCGCTTCTTCACGATAACCAGCGTGCGCGCACGAAATGTACCGTTGCGCGATCGCATCGGTGAAGATCCCGTGTTCAGGACGCCCAGGTCCACGGGGTGCCGGGCATATTCCGGAGGTATGTGTCACAGGCCTGCGCCGGGAACAAATTTGTTGCGTGCGCGTTCGCAACATGCGAAAGTATGTTCGATTTACAACGTCAACCGTCGGAGGGTCCGACCGTCGTGTCCTTACGTTCCCCCTGTGAACCTCAGCCCCCGCAAGCCCCCGCCTGTGCCGGTCTGCCGCCCTCCGTGGTCTTCGCCCGGCACGCCCGGGAGGCGCTGCCGGCGCTGCTCGCCTGCGGCCGGTGCCCGATCCGCGCGGTGTGCGAGGAGGTCGTCGACCCCGAGCGCAACTGGTTCGACGGCGTCTGCGCGGGCCGCCTGTGGCGCAACGGCCGGGTGATCGCGCCGGCGCCGGCGCCCGGCCTGTCCGCGTGAGTCCCGGGACCGCCGTCCGCAACGAAAGGAATCGTCAAGTGACCTGCAACCTCGCCACCGAGCACACCGCCCGGGCCGTCCGGTGGCTCGACATCCTCCGGCGCCAGTTCCCCGAGCTCGTCCGCGAACTCGTTCCCGGAAGTCCCGGCTCCTCGGCCGCGTCCAGGGACCCCCTCACACCGCAGGCGCTGCGGTCGCTCGCGGAACGCGACCGGGAGGAGCGGACCGACCGCGAGTGGGTGCTCGGCGGGGGCGCCGCACCGCTGCGGCTCCATGTGTCCGACGCCCTGCGGGACATCACCGACGGCGTCGTCGAACTGGAGGAGGCCGTCCGGGACAAGCTCGGCCTCGGCCGTGCCCGCCGCGCCCCCGTCCCCGAGCGGCTGGGCCGGATCGCGGGCCTGCTCGACCGGGTCGCCGAGCATCCCGTCCTGGCCGCGCACGTCCTCGACGAATGCCGGCGCATGGCCCGCCGCTGCGGTGCGGTGCTGGGGGAGACCGAGGTCCTGGTCCGGGTGGACGGACGCTGCCCCTGGTGCGACTCGGTCTCGTTGCGGGCCCTTCCCGCCCGCAGGGCCGTGCTCTGCGTGAACCCCGGGTGCCGCTGCACCGACGAGGACTGCGGCTGCGCGGACGACCCCGCGCACCGTCACACCTGGGCCGAGACCGCATGGGGGCAACTTCCCCTGGATCCCGCGGCGATCGCCGGCCTGGTGGACCGGGAGGCCGTGTGAACGGCGCGCGGTACCCCGGCCCGACGCTGATCAACGGCGAGTCCGCCGCACGGGAGACGGGGGTCGTCCCGGCCACGGTCCGCAAGTGGGTGCAGCTCGGGCACCTGGCCGCGGCCGGCCGCAGCGGCCGGGCGAGCCTGTACCGGCTGGAGGACGTGTTCGCCGCCGAGCGGGTGGCGCGTGGCCGGAAAGCGCCCACGCGGCGCGCCTGACGTCACGACAACTCCCTGCATGGCCCCGCGTACCCGAGGAGGTGCGCGGGGCGGCGTCATGTCCGGGGACCGGCCGGCCTCAGGTCATGCCCGCCCCCGGCAGACCCCGGGGCGGACGGCGCGGGCGCCGCGGCCGGGGAGCCGGCGCCGGTCCCGGCGGGGCGGACGCCGTGTCGGGCGCCGGGCTCACGAGCCGTGGAAAGTCCCCGGGCCGGGGACGGGCGACGCCGTTCTCCCGCTCCGTCTCCGCTTCCTCCTCGTACTGGCCCATCGCGTCCTGCCAGCCGTGGGCGTAGGCGCGCAGAGTGATTTCCTCCAGGTGGGAGTGGGTGACCGCCACGAGACCCTCGGGCAGGCAGGCCTGGACGATCTCCTCGATGAGCCCTCGGGCCTCCTCCTCCGTCAGCGTCCGGGCGGCTGGCGGAGCGGCCGGCCGGGTCTGTTCCTGTGCGTGTTCCTGCGTGCGCTCCCGCGCCCGGTGCTCCACCGGTTCGTGCATGTCCTCCGTGCCTGGCACGGCACTCCCTCCCCGTTGCCCCCTGGTGCCGAGCGGCAGTCGAGCGTCGCCGGACCCAGACGTCCTTCAAACACGTGTTCACCACTTTCGGGTGCCGCCAATCCTCGGGCGGCACGCTTCGGGCCACGGATCCAGCCATTGCGGAGAGGATTCAAGTTGCGAGCGCGAGCGCAATCAGTCACGATGGATGCAGCGGCGGAGCTGTGCCCGGGACCGGGTGACGGACCGCCGCTTCGTGCTGGACGGCGGCCCACCGCTCGCACCGCGAAGCCGCCGCCACCGTCCGAAGGGAGCAGAAACCCTTGCCCAGTCCGCCCGTCTTCCCCGATGTGGAGAAGCTGGTCGTCGACTTCCTGAAGGCCCGCCCCGAACTGACCGGAGCGACCGTCGACAACGCCGCGCCCGCCGGCTTCGACGGCACCCAGCCGGTCGTGCTGGTCTCCCGCGCGGGAGGGGCCTGGATCGACGACGCGCACCTGGACCAGCCGCTGGTCGACCTGGAGGTCTACGGCCCGACCAAGACGGCCGCCCACACCCTGGCCCTGTCCGCCCGGTCCGCCGTGCAGGCTCTGCGGGCCACGACCTACGGGACGGCCGTCGTCACCGACGTCGTCGAGGCCGACGGCCCGCGCTGGCTGCCCGACTGGAACCGGGCCGCCGCGAACCGCTACTACTCCACGACGCGGCTGTACATCCGGCCCGCCTGAGCGTCCCCGGCGCCCACCCCTGATCAGGCCCTGCCGTCCGGCGGGGCCTTCGTCATGTCCGCATCCCCGACAAGGAGTCCAGCATGGCAGGCAACAACTCTTCCGAGATCCGCGTCGCCGGCACCGGCCGCATCCTCGTCGCCCCCGTCGGCACCGCCGCCCCGGCCGACACCGTCGTCGCCTGGGCGGCCGCCTGGAAGGACCTCGGCTACACCTCGCCCGACGGCATCAAGTTCAACAAGAAGGACAAGCTCGACCCGGTCGAGACCTGGCAGTCCGTCAGCCCGGCGCGGTTCATCTACTCCGACCGCGACCTGAGCGTGAAGTTCCAGCTGCTGCAGCTCAACGAGGACACCCTGCCCTTCTTCATGGGCGGCGACGCCGTGGCCGCCTCCGGCACGGAGTGGAAGTACGACCTGGCGGGCGCGCCGAAGTTCAACGAGAAGGCGATGGGCATCGAGTTCAGCGACGGCGCCAACGTCACGTACCGCTTCGTGATCCCGCGCGGCCAGGTGACCGAGACCGAGGAGATCACGCTCAACCGCACCTCGTCGGTCAAGCTCGGCGTCACCTTCACCGCGCTCGCCGTGGACGACGTCAAGCCGCTGGCCACCATCCTCATGAAGGACGCCTCCTACGCGTAGACGCCCCGTCCGACCGCCGGGGCCGGTGGCGCCGCGCCACCGGCCCCGGGCCCTTTCGCACAGTCCCGGTACACCACCCACCCATCTCAGAGGGGATGCAGCATGGCCGGTTTCGACGTCAGCGCCGCCCGCGCCCAGCGCCTGGAGGCGCTCGGCCGTTCCTGGACCTTCACCGTCGACGGTGACACCTTCGAGCTCCCCACCGAGCTCACCCGCTCCACGGCCCGCGAGCTGCGGGCCCTGGACGACAACGACGTGGACGGGCTGCTCCAGCTGCTGCTGGGCGAGCGGCAGTTCGGCCGCTTCGACCGACACGAGGTCACGATGCAGGACATCGCGGCCATCCTGGAGGCCTACGGCAAGGAGACGGGGCTCGGCCTGGGGGAAGGCTGAGCCTCGGCGGGTTCGTCGACGAACACGCCGAGGCGCTCGAGGCGGACCTGCTCCGCCACTACGGCGTGGACCTGCTCGACTGGCACCGCGGCCGGCTGTCCTCCCGCCGGCTCGCGGTGCTGGTCCGGCACCTGCCACGCGACAGCGCGACCCTGCGCGGCGTCCACGGGGAGGCCGCCGACTGGTCGGTGGGCGACCACCTGCTCGCCAACGTGGTCGACCACCTCGCCGAGGCCAACTGGATGTTCGCCACCGTGAACCGCGACGAGGACGCGGAGGCGCTGGAGTACCCCCAGCCCGTCCCACGCCCGGGCGCCGGGGCCGCCCCCGGCGTGGACCAGGGCCCGTCGCCGGTTCCCGGGAACCCCACGCCCGCGCAGTTGATCCGTTTCTTCGCCTGAGGGGCCGGTCCATCCGTGACCCGTCACACGGCGCTCGGCGCGCTCCCGTGTCCGCAGTCCACCGACACGTACGAGACGGCGTAGGGCTCCGGAGCACTAGCCCAAGACGATCAGCGCCAGCGAGAGGAGGAGCGCGGTCGCGGAGCCGACGACGAAAGCCAGTGCCACCCTGCCGTTCGTCAGCCGGTCCGGGGTCTCGACGTTGACCGGCTCCTGCGGGTCGTAGACCACTTCAAGAAGTCCGCCTGTGCGGACGGGTGGGAAATTGAAGGGGCCGATGCTGGTCCGAACGGCTTCACCGGTGTCCGTGGTGAACTGCACCATGAGCTGAACACTGCCGTTCGGGCCGCCTCCCGTGTTCACGCACGTTGCCGTGGTCCGGATCCCGCGCTTCCTCAGCGCGCGCCCCCCTCGGAAGATCCGCAATGACAGCCAGAGAGCAAAGGCTGACAGAACGGACACCGGAATCGCCGGGCCGTACATTTCCCCCCTTGTGGGAATCTCAAAGGCTTGCCGAATGAAAGACGCTCCAGTCTGGGGTTGCCGGTTGCGTGTGTCAAGTGCCCCCTGGGTGCCCATCATTACCGCGAGGAAGGTGCCGTCATGGCGAATCACTCGATCGACGAGGTGTACAGCCGAGTAGCCGACATAAAGGGCAAACTCGAGACGGGGGGTGGTGTTGCCACCCAGGCTTACATCGACGGAAAGTTCAAGGAGCAGAAGGGCGGGGGGCTTACCAAGGAATATCTCGACCAGAAGTTCAAGGACGCGAAGGAAGAGCCTACCCAGGCGGAGAACTGGGCCAAGGCGATCGGCTTCGGATTGGATGAAGTGGTCAAGGGCCTCCAGGACTTCAAGGCCGACTCGGTGGCGGCCTGGTCGGCACTCGCGGCGATCGTGGGCGGCTTCGCCGTCAGCACACTCTTCGACGCGGACAAAGTGAAGGCTTCCCTTTTGGGGAAGGCCCGGATCGAGCACGACGAGAACGGAATTCCGCGCCGGAAGAAGGACGCGGAGCCGGCGGTGCGAGCCCCGGTGGAAAGCATCGATGTGGAGCGGGTGAAATCCATGCGGAGTGCGTCGATCGCCCTGTCCAGATCTCTCAGTGATCTCACCAAGGAATTGAACGGCGCCGCACGCCAGATGGCCTGAAACAACCTGGAGTCCCCATGTCTCTTTCGCGAAGCGCGAACACGGCCGCGGGATCGCTGGCCCGATTTCGGGGCGCGGCTTCCCAAGCGGCCACGGCCGCACGGCAGATCCAGTCCTCGACAGCCGGGGCCGGCCCCTCGCTGGACAGGATCCGCGGCGGCTCGGACCGGCTGAACACCTCGCTCGGCAGGATGAAGTCGGCGGCGGCCGGCGGCGGCTCCGGCCTCGACAAGGTGAAAGCGTCCGCGGTGGGAGCCGACAGCTCACTCGGCAAGTCCCGCGGGAGCACCGACAAGTTCAGGGCCTCCCTCGACAGGCTCAAGGGCGCCTCCGGCAAGGCCGAGGGGGCCTTGCGTGAGGTCAAGCGGCAGTCCGACGCCGTCGAGAAGTCCGTCGGGAAGGCCGGCAAGAACGCCGACCGCGGCGGGAAGTCCATGGGGAGCCTCGGCAAGGGGGTCAAAGGGGCCTCGCTCGCGCAGCGGGGGCTCAACCTCGCGATGGCGGCGAACCCGTTCGGGCTCGTCATGGCACTGCTCGCGCCGATCATTTCCCAGTTCATCAACATGGACAAGGTGTCCGCCGCCCTGGCCAAGGGCGTGAAGTGGGCCTGGAACGCCATCCTCGGCGCCATCAGGTCCCACGCGGGCCCGATCAAGTCCGTGCTGAAGGGCATCATCAACGCCTTCACCGCGCTGCCCCGCGCGTACGTCAGCGGCATCAACCACATGATCTCCGCGCTGAACCGGGTCCACGTGTCGATCCCGGGCTGGGTGCCGGTGATCGGTGGCAAGTCCTTCTCGATCCACATCCCGCAGATCCCCAACATCCCCGCCCTCGCCCAGGGCGGTGTCGTCCCCGCCCGGAGCGGCGGCACGCTGGCGGTGGTCGGTGAGGGCGGCGAGGCCGAGGCGGTCATCCCGCTCAGCAGGCTGGAGCGGATGCTCGGCACGGGCGGCGGGTCGCCGGCGCACTTGGCGCGGCTGGCGGCGGCCGTCGAGAAGCTCGCGGACCGGCCCGTCGTCGTCCAGGTGGACGCGCAGACCATCGCGCGGGCCGTGGCCCTGGGCAACCGGCAACTCGCGCGGCGCTGAGCCGCGCCCCTCCCGCCCTTCGTACGGATTCGACGCCGGCGACCGTGTCGCCGGCCTTTTTCATGCCCTCACGGCAAGAGACGAGGTGACACATGGGCAGGAACCTGTGGATCGGACCGCCCGGTTCGCTGTACGAGATCGACCGCGCGGCGCGGAGCTTCGACCGGAGCGCCGACCTCGGCGTGTCGGAGTTCACGTCGCTCGGCGGCCGGGTGACCGTCGTGCGCAACGCGCGCGCCAACCGCCGGACCAAGCTGAGCTGGGACACGCTGGAGCCCGCGCAGGCCAGGGTGCTGGACCGGCTGGCCCGCCGCACCGACGGCGCCGGGCCGGTCGCACTGCTCGACCCGGCGGCGGCCAACATGCTGGACGCGCTGCAGGCGGCCGGCCGGGGGGAGCCGGGGAGCACAGGGCTCGGCCAGTGGCTCCCGGTGGTGGGCACCGGAACGGGGAGCGTCACGGAACCGGCCTCCCCCGGGGTCTTCGCCTTCACCGCCGCGGACACCGCCGCGAAGGTCGCCTGGCGCCACCGCTACTGGGGCAGCCACCCCGTCGCGCCCGGCACCCGGATCTCCTTCCGGGCCTCCACGGCGATCGCCGCCCTGCCGACGTGCGCGGTGAACCTCGACTTCAAGAACGCCGCCGGTGCCTACCTGTCGTCGGTGTCGGCGAACGGCGCCTACGTGGCGGGGACCGTGCCGGCGGGCGCGGCCTTCGTGACGCCCTGCGCGAAGCCCGGGGCCGCCGGGACGTACGCCCTCGCCGGGGCCTGCCTGTCGTACGACGACGGCGCCGCCGACGGCGTCCCCGGCGACGGCTGCCCCGCGATGGCGGTCACCGGGTACAGCGACGTGCCGTCCCGGCCGCTGCCGTACCGCGGCGTGAGCATCGACCTGGTGGAGGTGGCAGGTGCAGCGGGCTGACGACGCGCTCGGCGCGGCCCTCGCGCAGGGCGAGCGGACCACGTCCCACTCCACCCGCTTCGGCGGCAAGGACCTCGGCGCCCAGGTGCAGTCGTGGAGCGTGGACCGGTCGTACGCGACCGACCTGCCGGAGGCGATGCGGGCGTTCTCCGGCAGCGCCTCGGCCCAGGCCGAGTTCGAGATCTCGGGTGCGGCCGTCCCCCCGGACGAACACCTGCAGGGCGGAGCCGACCGGTCCGGCCCCCAGCTGTACTCGCCGTGGGCGCCCAGGAGCACGGGAGACCTCGTCCGTCCCGGCCAGTCCGTGGTGCACGCCGCGGGGCTCGGCGGGAACGACCTGGCCGCCTTCCGCGGCACGGTCCGGGCCCGCAGCGCGGCCTCCGGCAGCGACACCGTCAAGGTCACCGCGCTGGACGGGGCCGAGCGGCTGCGCGGCCCCGCCGTCCTGCCGAAGCCGTACATCGGGTTCTTCCGGAAGCGCCCGGTGTCCTCGGCGACCTGGTGCGTGGACGAGCTCCTCCGGCAGGCGGGACTCCACAGCTCCCCGCCCGCGCGCTACCCCGAGTTCGTCGAGGGGCAGCCGCTCACCCTCGTCCACGCCACGCTGCACGGCGGGTTCACCACGCCCTACGGCCAGCCGGAGGTGCTGCCCGATCCGCGGAACTACACCTGGACCAGGCAGGACGCGCCCCACGAGATGGCGCTCGTGCCCACCGGGCTGGAGCCGGGGACCACGGGCCTGACGGCCTCCTGGTTCCCGCGCAGCCGCGTCACCGTGCCGGGCAGCCGGCTGTTCGCCGAGGCGTGGGTCAACAACGCCGTCGGCATCGGCGACACGGTGGAGATCCACCTCCAGCTCAACCGCACGGGATCGGCGACGGGCACCCTGCGCCTGGTCGTCGACTTCGTCGCCAGCACCGTCCGCCTCCACTCCGAGGGCTCGGACCAGGGCTACTGGTACTTCGAGTGGTCATGGCCGGCCATCAGGGCACAGCGGGGCGTCTGGCACATCGGCGCGTTCTTCGACACGGCGGGCACCGGGACCGCGGTGTACCCCACCGTGCAGCCGAGGCTGACCGCACCCGACGGAACGCAACTGCTGGGGACGGCGGCCACGTACGTCCAGCCGTCCGGCATCCAGAAGTCCGCCGAGCTGGACCAGGTGCGGCTGGTCACCACCGTGGCCGTGGAGTCGCTGCAGGTGACCTCCGGGCTGGCCGCCATGCCGGCCGCGGGCGTCTTCGGCCAGTCCGGCACCTGGACCAAGGGCGCGGTCCTCGACGACGCGGTCTTCCCGCTGGTCTGCGTCCCCCGGGTCTCGGGCTCGCAGTGGGACGTGCTGACGCAGATCGCCAGGGCGACCATGGCGACCGCCGAGTTCGACGAGCACGGAGTCTTCCGCTGGCGCAACCACACCCGGTTCGCCCAGCCCCCGACGGCGGCCGACCTCACGCTGACCACCGTGCGGGACATCGCCGCGCTGACCGTCACGGAGGAGATCGACGCCTGCCGGAACTACTGCGTCCAGCCCGCCAAGGACTGGTCCAAGACCGGCGCGGCGACCGGGACCGTCTACGACGACAGCACCATCCGGGAGATCCCCGCGAACCGGTCCGTCACGGTCAGCTACGTGATGGCCGAGGAGGAGTTCGACATCGGACCGCCGCTCACCGACGACGACTCCGTCAGCACCTCCGGGTCCTCGGTGCGCTTCGCGACATCGCCCGCGGCCGGGGCGACGGCGGTCAAGGGCGCGGTCGACGTCCTGACCCGCCGCGAGGACGGCTACCTCGTGGTGCGCTTCAGCAACCGCAGTGCGCAGACGCTGTACACCGTCACGAAGACCGGCGAGCCGTCCGTCCACCTCGAGACCCTCAAGCCGGCCGACGACCCGGCCGAACGCTTCGCCACCTCCTGGGTGGCGGGCAGTGCCGGCGAACGGTTCTACGGCCGCCAGGAGTACTCCGCCGAGGCCACGGACTGGGTGCAGGACCTGCGGGGCGCGCAGTCGCTCGCCGACGCCATGCGCAGGGCCGGCGAGTACCCCGTCCCCGTCATCGGCGACGTCGAGGTGCTCCCCGACCCGCGGATCCAGCTCGGCGACGTCGTGCGGCTGGTCGACACCAGCGGCGCCCGACTGGACACCCTGGCCTGGGTCACCGGGATCAAGACCGCGGCGACGGCGGCCGGCGGGGTGCGGCAGACCCTGACCCTGCGCGGGACCGTGCCCAACGGGGTCCCCGCGGACTCCGGGCTGACCCCCGACGTCCCGGCAGCGCCGGTGGCGGAGGTGTGGCAGACGTACGCCCAGGTGGCGGCCGCGTACCCGACCCTCGCCGAGGTGAAGGCCGGCGGCCGGACCTGGCGCGACATCAAGGAGGGCACCCATGCCTGAGAACACCCCCGGATCCGGCCCCGTCACCCTGACGGACGTTCAGTTCCGGCAGCTGGCCGACACGGTGACGACGGAACTCGCCGGATACCTCGGCGTCGGCGCGGCCGCGGACCTCGGACCGGACCTTCCGGTCGCCGTCACGGTCAGCGACGGCCTGCCGCCGGAGGGGGAACCGGAGCCGCCGGACCCGCCGTCCCCGCACGGCCCCGGCGAGGAGGAGGAAGCCACCCCGTCCCCGTACACCGCCGAAGGCGGCGGCGTACCCGAGCCCGCAGCGGAGGCCACCGCGTGAGCACGCAGTACACCCCGATCAGCAATCTCCCCTACCCCCAGGCCACCGACGCCGCCGACCTGCCCGCGAACCTCAGGGCGCTCGCGGAGGGCGTGGACGGCCGTACCGTGATGCGCTTCGCCGACGCGGCGTCGCGCGACGCCAAGGTCACGGCACCCGTGGCCGGCATGGTCGCCTGGCTGACGACCCCCGGCCGGCTGGTGCAGTACACCGGTACCGTCTGGGCGCCGGTGGGAGCCGTCCCGGTGTTCCGGGTGAACGTGGACGGCGGCACCACGAACTCGACGACCTACGCGGAGACCCTGACCGACGCGGTCGGCGACCCCATGGCGGCCGCCTTCACGGCGCCCGCCTCCGGCCAGGTCATCGTGACGGTGGGCGCCTACATGTGGAGCTCGGGGGCGTACAGCTCCTACATGTCCGCCACGGTCCGCAGAGCCTCGGACAACGCGGTGATCCTCGCCACCAGCGACGACCGGGCGGCACTGGTCACCAACACCGGCCGGGGTTCGTCGTCCAGCCAGTTCCTCGTGACCGGCCTCACGGCGGGCACCGGCTACACCGCCACACCCGCCTACCGCTCCGGCAACGCGTCCAGCACGGCCAGCTTCGACACCCGCTTCATCCGGATCGACCCGCTGCTGTAGGACCGTCCGCCCCCGAGCCCCGGGCCGCCGTCACACGGCGGCCCGGGGCTTCCCCGTTCCCGTCGCCAGTCCCACCGTCCCACCGTCCCACCGTCCCACCGACAGAGGAGGAACCATGGCCACACCCGTCTCCGCGACGGTATTCCTGGCCGCTCTCGATGCCGAAGGCGTCACCGTCGCCGGACACGGCGACTGGCGCACCCACAACCGCAACGCCGTCGCCGCCTGGGGCCAGGTGCACGGGGTGATGCTGCATCACACCGCCGGCCGGGACAGCGTGGCGCTGTGCCGGACCGGCCGCGCCGACCTGCCAGGACCGCTGTGCATCGGCGTCATCGCCAAGGACGGCACCGTGCACCTGGTCGGGTACGGGCGCACCAACCACGCCGGCAGCGGTTCGAGCGCCGTGTACGACGCCGTCCGCGCCGGCCGCCCGCTGCCCGCGAAGCCAGGTGCCGACGCCGTCGACGGCAACGCCCACTTCTACGGGTTCGAGATCGAGAACCTGGGCGATGGCCGCGACCCCTACCCCGCCGCCCAGTTGACGGCCGTGGAGAGGACCGCCGTCGCCCTGTGCCGGGTGCACGGCTGGAGCGCCGGCCACGTCATCGGGCACAAGGAATGGACGAGACGGAAGATCGATCCGAGCTTCCCGATGCCGGCCATGCGGGAGCGCGTCGCCAAGCGGCTCGGAACCCCGCCCACGCGGACGTACGAGCCCTTCCCGGGCGCCGCCTTCTTCCGGCCCGGCCGTCGCAGCGACGTCGTCACGGCGATGGGCCGGCGCCTCGTCGCCGTCGGCTGCGGCCGCTACCGGCAAGGGCCCGGGCCGGAGTGGACCGAAGCCGACCGCCGCTCCTACGCCGCCTGGCAGCGCAAGCTCGGCTACGGCAGCGCGGACGCCGACGGCATCCCCGGCCGCACCAGTTGGGACGGACTGCACGTCCCGAAGAGGAAGGAGACCACATGACCGACGCCGACCGCCGTACCGTCCGCACCCTCGTCCAGACCGGCGTCGCCCTCGCCGCCGCCGCGCCGCTGCTGGTCGACGCGGCCTGGCCGGGCGCCTGCACCGTGCTCGCCGTCGCGGCCGCCGTCACCCGCGTGATGTCCCTCGACGCCGTGGAGCGGCTGCTGCCCTCCTGGCTGAGGCGGTGAGGCAGATGACCACGCATCAGGAAGGCACCCTCGGGGTCGCCCTCGAACTCGAACGCCTGCGCCGCTCCGTCGACGTCGGCTTCGCCACCACGCGGGGCGATCTCGCCCTGCTCCTGCAGCGCGCCGACCAGACCGACAAGGTGCTGGGCGAGCACGAGGAGCGCATTGAGGCGCTGGAGCGTTCCCGCTGGCCGCTGCCCGCCGTGGCGGCGCTCACCGGGTTGATGGCGCTGGTCGTCGCCGCCTACGGGACCTTCGCCGGGTGAGCGGCGTACCCCGGCCGCGGGACGGCGACCTCAGCGGGCGCGGCTCGAGCCGCGCCCGCGCCGCCCGGCGTCCCCCCCGGCCGCCGCCCGCTGCGGCAGGGGGCGGCGCCTGATGGCCAGGACGAAGGCCGCGACCGCCGCCACCAGGACGGTCTCCACGGCCGGTCCGAACCACGAGGAACCCTTCGACGCGTCCCCCGCCGCCGCGGGCCGCGGGCCGCGGCTCTCACCGGGAGGCCCCCCGGCCATCGCGCGCACCTGGCTCAGCGTCGGCACCAGCTCCCCGACCGGCTCCACGCGGCCCACCGCGTCGAACCCCCAGTCCAGCAGGTCGGCCGCCTCCCGGTACACCTCGTCGTACCCCGACTCCGGGTGCATCACGGTCACCAACAGCGTCCGTCCGTCGCGCTCCGCCGCGCCCGTGAAGGTGTTCCCGGCGTTGGTGGTGTAGCCGTTCTTCACCCCGATCATGCCGTCGTAGTCGCCCAGCAGGCGGTTGGTGTTCTGGATCTCGAAGGTCGCGCCCTTCTCCGCGGGGAACCGCGCGACCTGCGTCCGGCAGTAGTACCTGAAGTCCGGGTTCCGCAGCCCCGCCCGCGCGAAGAGCGTCAGATCGTACGCCGACGACAGCTGGTCGGGCGTGTCGTAGCCGTCCGGACTCACCACGTACGTGTCGTTCGCCTGCAGCTCCCGGGCCTGCGCCCGCATCTCCCGGACGGTCTTCTCCACCCCGCCGTTCATCGAGCACAGCACGTGCACCGCGTCGTTCCCCGACCGCAGGAACACCCCGAGCCACAGCTGCTCGACCGTGTAGGTGATCCCCGCCTCGATCCCGACCAGACTGCTCCCGGCTCCTATGTCCGCCAGGTCCGCGTGCGTCACCTCGTGCCGGGTCCGCCGGCCGAAGCGGGGCAGCAGCGTGTCCGCGAACAGCATCTTCAGCGTGCTCGCCGGCGGCAGCCTCCGGTGCGCGTTGTACGACGCCAGCACGGCACCGGAGTCGGCGTCCGCGACGATCCACGACAGCGAGTTCGTCTCGGGCAGCCTCGGCGCCCCCACCGCCACCTGCACCCCGTGC
>NZ_JARAVO010000211.1:0-17131 GCF_033792805.1 Streptomyces sp. PA03-1a | reverse complement strand
GTCCGGTGGTCCACCCGGTGGCGGGGACGGCGGAGGACACGAACGGCCCTGGTGGCGCTCGGTGCCCAAGGTGGCCGCGATCACCGCGGTGGTGGTGGCGGCGGTGGCGCTGGCCGTGGTGTTCACCCGGCCCGGCGGCGTCTCGGGCGGGAAGCAGGGCGAGCTGTTCCTGCAGACGGCGGGCAGCGCGGGACCGAACCCGTTCACGGGGTCGACGGCCGAGGAGACCGCCGCGCCCTCGGCGACACCGGCGCTGCCGACCCCCTCGACGACGGGGGGCACCGTACGGCAGGTCTACAGCGGCGGCATGCCCGGTCTGTACGGCGGCACGCGCGACGCCGCCAGCTGCGACGTGGAGAAGCAGATCAGCGCCCTGTCGTCGGACCCGTCGAAGAGCAGGGCGTTCGCCTCGGTGCTGGGCCTCGCGCCCGCGGGCGTCCCGGCGTACCTGCGCGGCCTGACCCCGCTTCAGCTCCGCGCGGACACGCGGGTCACCAACCACGGCTACCGCGACCGCCGGCCCACCGCCTTCCAGTCGGTGCTGCAGGCCGGGACCGCGGTCCTGGTGGACGACCGGGGGATGCCCCGGGTGCGCTGCGCCTGCGGCAATCCGCTGACCGGGCCGGTCGAGCAGAGGGACGGTGCCAGGACCGTCGGCCGGGCGTGGCCCGGTTACCAGCCGTCGAGGACGGTGGTGGTGGCCCCGGCGACCGAGCGGGTGAAGAGGTTCGTGGTCCGCGACCCGGGTACCGGCGAGTGGTTCACCCGCGAGAGCGGCGACGGCAAGGCATCCGGCGACACGCGGACCACACCCCCGCAGAACGCGCCTTCCGGCGGCCCGTCCGGGTCGCCGCAGGGTGGCTCACCGGCCGCCCCGGAGGAGGGCGGCGGTTCGACGGGCCCCTCCGCACCGACGGGGGAACAGGGCGGGACCGCCCCGCAGTCCCCGCCGCCCGGCACGGGCCCCGTTCCGCAGAGCCCGGTCCCCGGCACCCCCGGGCCGCCGGGAGGGGAGAGCCCCCCGCCCGGCGGTACCGCCCCCGGACAGCCGTCCGGCCCGGCCGCGTCCTAGGACACCGCCGGGCCGGGGCCGCCGTGCCTCAGCGCGTGGTGAAGTCGGCCATCATCGCCATGTCCTCGTGCTCGAGGTTGTGGCAGTGGATCATGAACTTGCCCGCGTAGTCGGTGAAGCGGACCGCCACCTCGACGGTCTCGCCCGGGCCCGTCGCCACCGTGTCCTTCCAGCCCGCGTCGAACGCGCCCGCCTTCTTGCCGTTGCGGGACAGCACGCGGAAGGCGTCCAGGTGCACGTGCACCGAATGGAAGAACACCGAGGTGAACTTCCAGATCTCGATCGTGCCGAGCTTGACGTCGGCCAGCGAGCGGCCGGGCTTGTACGGCAGGCCGTTGATCGTCCAGCCGTCGCGCGAGTGCCGGAACGCGAAGGTCCGGTGCGCCACGGCCTTGCGGGGGTCGAGGATGGTGGCGGGGCGGCGTGACAGCCGCTTGGGGATGTGGGTGTCGTCGTGCGGCTTCCGGGACGACGGCGAGACGTCGAAACGCATGACCTGCGCGGTGCTGCCGCTGCCGAACCGGTTGACCAGGCGCACCTTGGTACCGGGCCGGTAGCGGGCGAAGTCCACGATGACGTCGAAGCGTTCGGCGGGGGCGATGCGCAGGCTGTCGTGGGCCAGCGGGCTGCCCAGCAGTCCGCCGTCGCTGCCGATCTGCAGCAGGCCCTTGCCGCCCGGCGGCGGAGGGTCCAGCTCCAGGCGGAAGTCCCGTACGTTGCAGCCGTTGAGGAACCGCAGCCGGTAGCGCTGCCGCTTGACCCGGTGCACGGGCCACGGGGCGCCGTTGACCAGGATGACGTCGCCCATCATGCCGAAGTGATGTGCGTGCACGACGCCGGGCTTGTGCATGCCGGAGTCGACCGCGGGGTACATCAGCGCCCCGTTCTCGGCGAACGCCCGGTCCGCGAGCAGCAGCGGGATGTCGCGGGAACCGCGCGGCAGGTCGAGCTGGTCCTCCTCGTCGTCGGTCACGAGGTGGAACCCGGCCAGTCCGCGGTACACCGCCGGGCCGGTGTAGCCCATGCGGTGGTCGTGGTACCAGAGCGTCGCCGCGCGCTGCAGCATCGGATACGTGTAGCTGCGCTGGCCGTGGCTGAGCTGGCCGGCGGAGCCGTGCATCTCCGGCATGCCCTCCATCGCGTCGGCGTACGACATGCTGCTGCCGACGGGCATCGTCAGGTCGATCGGGTAGCCGTCGCTGTCGGAGGGCGTGTGGCCGCCGTGCAGGTGGACCACGGTCGGCTGGGGCAGTTCGTTGCGGTGCGTGACGATAGTGCGGCGCCCCGAGCGGGAGACGACCGTGGGCCCGGGGAAGAGGCCGTCGTACGTCCAGCAGTTGGTGCGCAGTCCCGGGAGGATCTCCAGTTTCGCCGCGCGCTGGGTCATCTGGTAGTAGTCGGTCGTCGCGGTCCGCAACATGGGCTCCAGGACCGGCGGGACCGGCAGGGGTACCTGGTACGGGCGCGGGAGCCGAGCCTTGCTCCGCAGGATCCCGCCCGGTGGTACATCGGCCAGCGGTGTACCCGCCCAGGCCCTGCTCGTCGCGCCCGCCCCGACGACGGCCGCCCCCGCGGCGAGAAAGCGGCGCCTGCCGATGCCTTCGATCACGTAGGGCTCCCAAAATGTGACGATTTGCGCAATTTATTGGTCGGCGTCACAATAGCCCGCCAGAGCCGCGCGCGATGGCGCCACACGCGGGCCCCGCGAACAACCTTCGGAGCCGCCCGCCACCCGTCCGGCCCCCGGTCCGGTCCGCCCCGCGCCCGGATCACGTCCGCCTGCGCCCCCGTCCCACGGTGTCGTGGCGGGGGTCCAGGACACCCGCGGCGATTCCGGCCAGGACCAGTCCGGCCGCCATCAGCAACCCCTGCGGGAGCACGATGCCGACGAGGATCCAGGCGAGCGCGACCGCCAGCAGGAACCAGCCCAGCCGCCGCCGGTACTCGCGCGGCGCGCACGGGCGCCCGGTGCGCAACCCCTCGGCGAAGCGGGGGTCGGTGCGCCGGGTCTCGGCCTCGATGTCCTCGATGGCCTTGTGCCGGTACGGCATGGTGTCCTCCTCCCGGAGCCGGGTGGGCCCTGTCCCCTCCACCGTCGCCCGCGCCCGCCCGCGGAACCATCGGGGCCGGCACCCAATCCCGGGGCGCGGAAATGGGTGCCGGCCCCGATGGCGGCGGCCCCCCGGCCCGGCGCAGGCTGGAAGCGGGACCCGGGTACCCACCACCCACGGCACGAGGAGCGCGGCAGGGCACGCGCAGGACGGCACGGCGATGGCGGCGGACAGTGGAGGAAAGCCCCCCCGAGGAAGGCGGGACCATGTCGCTCTACTGGCGGATCTTCCTGCTGAACGGCGCGGTGCTGGTCGTCGCCACGGTGCTCCTGCTCGGCCCCGTCACGGTCTCCACCCCCGTGCTGCTGGGCGAAGCGCTGGTGCTGGGCGTGGGACTGGTCGCCATGCTCGTCGCCAACGCCCTGCTGCTCCGGGTCGGGCTCGCACCGCTGCAGCGGCTGAGCCGGGCGATGAACTCCGCCGACCTGCTCCGTCCTGGGGGTCGCCCCGCCGTCACCGGATCGGGGGAGATGGCCGCCCTGATCACGACCTTCAACACCATGCTCGACCGCCTGGAGTCCGAGCGCGCCACCACCAGCGCCCGCGTGCTGACCGCCCAGGAGGACGAACGGCAGCGCATCGCCCAGGAACTCCACGACGAGGTCGGCCAGACCCTCACCGCCGTCGTGCTGCAACTGGGACACAGCGCCGACCTGGCCCCCGATCCCCTCAAGGACGACCTGCGGCAGGTGCAGGAGACCACCCGCGCCGGACTCGACGAGATCCGCCGCATCGCGCGCCGCCTGCGCCCCGGCGTCCTGGAGGAACTCGGCCTGCACAGTGCCCTGCGCGCCCTGGCCGGCGAGTTCACCGCCCCCGGGCTCACGGTCGTGGACCGCTTCGGGCCCGCGCTCCCCCCGTTCGGCCACGAGACCGAGCTGGTGCTCTACCGGGTCGCCCAGGAGGCGGTCACCAACGCGGCCCGCCACTCCGGCGCGGACCGGGTGGAGATCCACCTGGGCGCCGTTCCCGGAGGCGGGGCCGAGCTCCTGGTCAGGGACAACGGCAAAGGCATCGGCGAGGTCCCCGAGGGCTCCGGGATGCGCGGCATGCGCGAACGCGCGCTGCTCATCGGCGCCCGCCTGGCGGTCGGTGCCGCCCCCGGCGGCGGCACCGACGTCCGCCTGGACGTACCCGCTCCGGCGGCGGACGGCCCGCGATGACCGCCCCGCCGCGCACCCGGATCCTCCTCGCCGACGACCACGCGCTGGTTCGGCGGGGCGTCCGGCTGATCCTCGACGGCGAACCCGACCTGACCGTCGTCGCCGAGGCCGGTGACGGCGCCGAGGCCGTCGCCAAGGCCCGCGGGGAGCAGGTCGACCTGGCCGTCCTGGACATCGCCATGCCCCGCATGACCGGCCTGCAGGCCGCGCGGGAACTGAGCAGGCTCCGCCCGGACCTGCGCATCCTGATCCTGACCATGTACGACAACGAGCAGTACTTCTTCGAGGCCCTCAAGGCCGGGGCCAGCGGATACGTCCTGAAGTCCGTCGCCGACCGCGACCTGGTCGAGGCCTGCAGGGCCGCCGTGCGCGACGAGCCCTTCATCTACCCCGGCGCCGTCACCACCCTGATCCGCACCTACCTCGAACGTGCCCGCCAGGGCGAGCCCCTGCCCGCCCGCGCCATCACCGAACGCGAGGAGGAGATCCTCAAGCTCGTCGCCGAGGGCCACACGTCCCAGGAGATCGCCGGCCTGCTGTTCATCAGCGTCAAGACGGTCGAGCGCCACCGCGCCAACCTCCTGCAGAAGCTCGGCCTGCGCGACCGACTGGAACTCACGCGCTACGCGATCCGGGCCGGGCTCATCGAGCCCTGACCGCGACAGCGCTCAGGAGCCGGCGGAGCCCACGAGGAGCTTGTCGACCTCGCCCAGGAATGCGTCCAGGTCCTCCGGTGTGCGCGAGGTGACCAGCGGGTACCCCGCGGAGGCGTCGCTCACCACGGGTTCGTCGACCCAGGACGCGACGCCCGCGTTGAGCAGGTCGGTCCGCACCGAGGCGTACGAGGTCAGCGTCTTCCCCTTCGCGACGCCCGCCTCCACGAGCGCCCACGGGCCGTGGCAGATCGCCGCGATCGGACGCCCCGACGAGGCGAACGCGCGCACGACGTCCATCGCCTTCCCCTGGAGGCGGAGGTTGTCGGCGTTGATCGTGCCGCCCGGGATGAGCAGCAGGTCGAAACCGGTGGGGTCCACCTCGTCGAGGGTGGTGTCCGGCTCCACGACCTTGCCGGGATCCTTGTCCCCGACCAGGGTGCGTACGGCGTCGCGGCGCGTCGCGGCGACGGTGACCTCGGCGCCCTTGTCACGGAGGTGCTCGACGGGGACGACCAGCTCGTCCTGCTCGACCCCGTAGTTGGAGACGACCGCCAGGACGCGGCGGCCGCCCGGGAAATCTGCAGCCATGGGTTTTTCCCTCTTCTGTGGGCTTCTTGTGCGATATGGGCGCCTGCCCGGGGAGCGGGCCCGGGAAACCTGGCCGTCCAAGGGCCGCCGGAGGCGTCCACGAGCAGGACTCACTCGCCGGAGCCGGGGTAGGCGGACGGACGGGAAAGCGGAAGGGATCGGCCAGGGGCGGGCGAAGAGGGAGCCTGCGATGAGCGAAGCGCGGACACCGCTCGGGACCGATCAGCTCGAGGCCAGGGCACTCGGCCCCAGCGGACTCATGGACCTCCTGGGAGTCGCCGCGGTGCTGCTCGAGTCGGACGGGCGCATCGACATGTGGAGCCCGCAGGCGGAACAACTGTTCGGCTACACCGCGGGCGAGGCCGTCGGCCAGTACGCCGCGCCGCTGCTCGTCCGGCCCGAGCACCGCGGCGACGCCATGAGGCTGTTCGCGGAGGTGCTGGAGACCGGCCGCAGCTGGTCGGGAGCGTTCCCCGTGCGCCACAAGGACGGCAGCACCCGGCTGGCGGAGTTCCGCAACGTCCGCCTCACGGACAGCCGCGGCCGCGTCTACGCGCTGGGGATCGCCACCGACCGGCCCGTACTGCAGCGCCTGGAACGCGGCCTGGCCCTCTCCCTCCAGCTGGTCTCCCAGTCCCCGATCGGGCTCGCCGTGCTCGACACCGACCTGCGCTACCTCTCCGTCAACCCCGCCCTCGCCGAGATGCACGGCCTCGCCGAGGGCGACCACATCGGGCGCCCCTTCCGCGAGGTGCTCCCCGGGGCCAGGTTCCGCATGGCGGAGGACGCGATCCGGCAGGTCCTGCGGACGGGCACACCGATCGTCGACCGGTACGTCGTCGGCCATACGCCCGCGGACCCCGCCACCGACCGCGCCTGGTCGGTTTCGTACTTCCGGCTGGAGGACGGGAACGGGCACGTCCTGGGCATCGCCACCTCCGTGGTGGACGTCACCGACCGGCACCGTTCCGCCCAGGAGGCCGACCGCGCCCGGGCGCGACTCGCCGTGATCGCCGACAGCTCCGCCCGGATCGGCACGTCCCTGGACGTGGAGGACACCGCCCGGGAACTCGCCGACGTCGTCGTCCCCGAACTCGCCGACTTCGCCGCCGTCGACGTCCTCGACTCCGCGCTGCGCGACGACGGCGGCGAGCCCGGCCACGACCGCCCCCGCTTCCGCGCACTGTCCTCCAAGTGCACCGAGGCCAGTGAGGCGGCAGGGGCCTTCGGCCGGCCCGGCCGCCTCGTCTCCTACGGCCCCGACCACCTGGCCGCCCGGTGCCTGGACACCGGCCGCCCCGGCCTGATCACCCACGCCGACGAGCGGAGCCTGGTGCACATCGCCCGCGACCCCGACGCCGCCGCGCTGCTGGCCCGGGCGGGCGTCCACACGGCCATGGCGGTACCGCTCATCGCCCGCGGCCGGATCCTCGGCGTCCTCGGCCTGGCCCGGGCCCGCACCCCGCAGCCCTTCGACGAGGACGACCAGACCCTCGCCTGCGAACTGGCCTCCCGCGCCGCCGTGTCCATCGACAACGCCCGCCTCCACCAGCAACTGCGCAGCACCGCCGAGACCCTTCAGCGCAGCCTCCTCCCGCGACTTCCCTCGGCCCACCCCCGCCTCGAACTCGCCGCCCGCTACTGCGCGGCGCAGGCCAGCAGCGAGGTGGGCGGCGACTGGTACGACGTGATCCCCTTCGACGACGGCAGGGTCGCCCTCGTCATCGGCGACGTCATGGGCAGCGGCGTCCCCGCGGCGACCACCATGGGACGCCTGCGCACCGCGACCTCCACCCTCGCGGGCCTCGACCTCGACCCCGCCCAGGTCCTCGGCCACCTCGACCGGATCACCCACGGGCTGGACCCCTACATCGCGACCTGCGTCTACGCGATCCACGACCCCGGTCGCGGAGTCTGCCACCTCGCCAACGCCGGCCACCTGCCCCCGGTCGTCGTCCGCGCCGGCAAGCGCCCGGAACTGCTCGAACTGCCCACCGGCACCCCCCTGGGGGTCGGCGGCGTGCCCTTCGAGAGCACCACCGTCGACCTCGTCCCTGGCGACCGCCTCGTCCTCTACACCGACGGTCTGGTCGAGACCCGCGACCGCGCCATCGACGAGCGCCTCGACGACCTCCTCCGCCTCCTGGACGCCCCCGACGAACCGGTCGAGCAAACCTGCGACCGCCTCCTCGCCGCGCTGCGCCACCCCGCCGACCGCGACGACGTGGCCCTCCTCATCGCGCGCCCGAAGGATGCGTGACGGGCGCCATCTCCTCACGGTGGCTCGCGCTGACGGCCACGGACATGGGCGAGCAGCGCCCCGACCGTGCGGACGGCGTCCACCACCTCGACGGCAGGTTCACCACGGACGGGCCCGGCCTCCACCGCGCGGAGCGCCGGCGGTCCGAGTCAGGTGTGTCCGTACCCTGCGGGCATGGAGCTGGTCGCTGGTCCACCGAGCCGGTGGCATGTGGAACTCGTCGCAGGCCCGTCGTCGAGTTGTGGGCCGATGGATTCTCTGAGGCGCACGGCGAGTACGTGTTCAGCAACCTCGTTCGGCTGCCGGTGCCCGACCAAGACCACGCAGATGTGACGGCGAGGACAACCACGGACCCGGAGCGTGTGGGCGTGGCGGTGGCCCGCATCGCGGTGGGGTCCGTGACCTCGATCCACTCCGCCTCGAGGCCGCTTCGCTCTGCGAGCTGCGAATGCCCTGCTCCCGGCGGACGGGGGATGAGGGCGTGATGTCCGTCCTCCGGACCGAGGTGGCTCGGTGGACCCATCCCTTGTCATGATCGCCGAATGAGTCATGACCAGCGCAGGGCACCTTCCAAGGTGGGCGACGACCGTTCGTCGCTGACCTCGTTCCTCGACTATCAACGCGCCACGCTGGCCATGAAGTGCGAGGGGCTGACCGGCGCCCAGCTGAAGGAGAAGGCGGTGCCGACTTCAGGCCTGTCCCTGCTGGGCCTTGTCAGGCATGCAGCGGAGGTCGAACGCAGTTGGTTCGCGGTGTTGAGCGACGAGCGGCGTGCGGCACTGTGGCCCGCGGTCGATGGCGTCTTCGGGGAATTCCATGTGGACGGCGCCGACGTCGACGAGGCGTTCGCATGGTGGCGTGAGGCGTGCGAACGCTCGCGTGCTGTTGCGGACGCCTTCCGGTCGCTCGACGACACGGTGGAGTTTCGGGGGGAGACGATCTCACTTCGCTACGTGCTCACCCACATGATCGAGGAGTACGCACGGCACAACGGCCACGCCGATCTGCTGCGCGAGGCGATCGACGGAGCCGTCGGCGAGTAGCGCCGGAGCTCCGGACCGTTCACAGGGCGGTACGCCGACCGCGACGACGTGGCCCTCTTCATCGCGCGCCCGAAGCATGCGTGACGGGCGTCGCGGTCAGCACCTATGCCGCGGCATGAACCAGCCGGACCGCGCCGATCGTCGTGCCGATCACACCGAAGACGGCACCCACGGCCCTCAGCACCACGGGAGCGAGGACGGCGCCGGCCCTCGGATGACGCGCCGCACAGCGGTGAAGCCGGCCCGCCGCACCGCCCACGTTGAGCGCCACCAGCAGCAGGGCCACCCCCAACCCGAGGTCGTAGGCCGCCCTGAACCCAGCACTCATCGCGGATCCCCTCCTCCGGTTCCGCGGACGCCCGGTCGGTCGCCGTGGAGCCGCCCACCCTAGCCATGACGGTGACGGCTCGTCGCAGGTGCGTTCATCGGTGGACGGGCCCGCCGTCAGACGCTGCCGGGTCGTACATCACCGATGGGAACGTCCAGCACGCGCAGTCCGCGGGCGACTTGAGTACCCACGGCCACAAGGGCGACCACTGCCGTCAGGAGCAGCATCGCGGTGGTCGGGCCGAACGCGGATGACAGGATTCCCGCGGAGAGGGGGCCCAGCCATCGCAGTGAGGAGGCGCCGAAGTCGATCGCGCTGCTGACCCGGCCCATGAGTTCGTCCGGGATCATCCGGGTCTCGTACGTGGCGAAGATGACGTTGATCGGCGACACCAGGAACAGCAGCACGGCCACCAGCACACCTATCAGCCACGGCAGCGGGACGACCCCGATCGCCGCGAAAACCACCACGGTGACCCACGAGAGCAGGACCACGATGGCACGGCCGTGGAAGCGCCTGGTGACACGGCCTGCGAAGACGGCTCCGGCGAGACCTCCGACAGCACCGATCGAATTCACCCAGCCCACAAGCATCGGGCCGCCACCGTGACCACGGACCAGCACGATCACCAGGAGGAACATGCCGGCCACCGCTGCGTTGAACGTGGCGGTGTAGATCGTCAGGAACCGCAGATAGGCATCACGGCGAACGTATGCGAGTCCCGTGCGGATGCTCGCCACGACGGACTCCCTCCGCGCTTCCCTGACGTCCGGCCCCAGCGGCTGACGGATCAACAGCACACCCAGGGCACTCACAAGGAAGGAGACGGCGTCCCCGAGGAACGGCACCCAACGCGCAAGGGAAAACAGGAAGCCCCCGGTAGGAGGCGCAGCCAGTCTGACCGCCATGTCGCGACCCTGCATCTGCGAGAAGGCCGTCGGAAGCTGCTCTGGCGGCACAATTCGCCGAAGGGCCGGACGAGACGCACCGGAGGTCAATCCCCCGACAAAGCCCTGGAACAGCCCGATCGCAGCGACATACGCGACATTGACCTGGTCGAAGGCCACAGCCCAGCAGACGGAGCCGACCGCGACAGCCTGCATCAGGGAACCTGCCAGGAGAAGCATGCGCCGTGAACGGCGGTCGGCGAGCGAGCCGCCGACCAGCATCGTCGTGAGGGCGCCGATGCTCACGGTCGAGCCGACGATACCCGCACTGGCTGCGGATCCGGTCGCTGTGAGGATCAGAAGCGGATACGCAAAGGCCGACAGAGCGGTACCGAATCCCGACACCGTCTCACCGACCCACCACCCCACGTAGTCCCGGTTGCGCCACAGCGCGTTCGACGGGGGTGCGGATTCCTGCTGGACCAGGGCATCGTGACGGGCCGTCATGCGCAGAGCTTAGAGGAGCCCCTCGTGCCGTCACGGAGGCTTTGCGGTCGCCCCACGACACGCTGGAGCCGTCGGCGGGTAGGGCCGGCGGCCCGGGCCCTCCCTTGAGCGGCCCGCCGGTGATTGCCTCAGGGCGTACGCCGTGCTCGCCCTGCTCGTGAGTGCCGGAGCCGCCGGTGGGGCCCTGGCCCTCGTTTCCGCGGCGTTCCTGGCCTGAGGCTCAGGCCCGCGGCCCGCGGCCCGCGGCCCGCTCGGAAGGCGCGGACGCGCAGCCGGGGCCGCGGGTCAGGCACGCCCCTCCTTCCAGGAGATGTCCTCGCCGCTGTGTCCCAGGGACCGGGTCTTCCAGGCGCGCATGTCGCGGCGCAGGGCGCCGCCCGTGGCGTCCCCGGTCGGGCCGGGGACGCCACGGGCGGCGTGGGGTGTCAGGTGGTGCTGAAGGTGAACCAGTTGACGTTCACGAAGTCGGCCGGCTGGCCGCTGCTGAACGTCAGGTACACGTCGTGCTTGCCGGTGATGCCCGAGATGTTCGCGGGGATCGTCGTCCAGCTCTGCCAGCCGCCGGTGTTGGCGACGGAGAAGCTGCCGATCGGGGCGTTGCTCCGGCTGTCCAGCCGGACCTCGACCAGGCCGCTCACGCCGCCCGCGGCCCCGGAGGCGACCCGGGCCTTGAACTGCCGGGCCGTGGTCGTCCCGAAGTCGACGCCCGGGTAGAGCGCCCAGTCGCCGTTCGCGAGCGAGGCGAGGTTCTGGCCGCCGCCGCTGTCCGCCGTCGTCTCGACGGTCGTGCCGGACTGCTGCGAGTACGACTCGGCCTGGAGGGTGCCGTAGGCGCTGCCCGTGCCCCCGGTCGGCGGGGGAGAGGTCGGGGGCTGGGTGCTACCGCCGCCGGAGCTGTAGACCGCGACGTAGTCGACCAGCATGGGTACGCCCGAGACCGTGGAGGCCGTCGGAGTCTTGTACCCCGCCACCGGGTCGGGGAAGGCCCCGCCCATCGCGACGTTCAGCAGGATGAAGTGGCCGTGGCCCGTGGCCGCGTTCCAGGTGGACGCGTCCATCTGGCTCGCGCTCACCGAGTGGAACTGGACCCCGTCGACGTACCAGCGCAGCTGCTGGGGGCTGACGCTGCGGTCCCACTCGAAGGCGAAGGTGTGGAAGTTGCCCTGGCAGGCGCTGCCGGGGCAGGCGCGGGTGGTGCCGAGGCCGCTGGTCTCGTTGCAGGGGCCGCCCGGGTTGGTGCCGCAGTGCAGCGTGCCCCAGACCTGGTTGACGCCGTTCACGTTCTCCATCAGGTCGAACTCGCCGATGGACGGCCAGTTCCAGTAGTTGCCCCGGTACGGCGCGCCCAGCGTCCAGAAGGCCGGCCAGTAGCCGGCCGCGGCCGCGCCGGTGACGTTCGGCATCTGGATGCGGGACTCGATGCGGAGCTTGCCGCCCGACGGGGGCTCGAAGTCGCTGCGGCGGGTCTCGACGCGCCCGGAGGTCCAGTTCCCCGCGGAGTCCCGGATCGGGGTGATGCGCAGGTTGCCCGAGCCGTCCTGGCGGAGGTTGGCGGTGTTGGAGGTGTAGGTCTGCACCTCGCCGGTGCCCCAGTTGGCGGCGCCGCCGGGGTAGCTGGTGCCGGTGTCGATGATCCAGTTGTCGCCGGACGGGAGGGTGTTGGCGGCCCCGCTGAAGTCGTCGCTCCAGACGGTGGTCCAGCCGGACGGTGCCGGCGGGACGGCGGCCCTGGCCGAGCCGAGCAGGCCCAGGCAGAGCGCGGCCACGGTGGCTGCAGCGGCCACCATCAGGGTGAGCGGTCCGGCGGCGTGGCGCCTGCCGGTGGTCGTACGCGCGGTCACGGGTGATGCCTCCTCGGGATCGGTGCCGGGGAAGGGTGCGGTTCCGGGTGGAGAGCGGCTGAGAGCGCTCTCATATGGCGGGAACACCTTCCCGCCAGGGTGAACCGCGGTCAATACAGGGAACAAAAGAAGTCGCGCGCGGTTTCCTGCCTTCACTGCTTGGAGTCAGTGGCGTCGGCCGCGGGCGGCCCGGCTTGTGCTGCGGGCGGGAAACGGCAGCCGGGGGGCGGGCGTTGGGGGCCGCCAGTGGCGTGGTCAGGTGGTCCTGTCGACCACGTTCGCGCTGCTGAGAGCGCTCTCACCGTGAGGGCGATGGTCCCGGTGGACATCACTCCGGCCGAATCCGGCGGTCATGAAACGCGAAGACCTGGGTAGCCGATCCATGGAGGAATGGGGGTGAATGCGATGCCGGCAGGTTCACGTCGGAGGCGTGGACGGCAGGCGACGCCGACGGCCGGTCCGGCTGAGCGAGGCCCGGCGTGACCGCGCACCGTGCGGTCACCGCCCCGGGGCTCGCACCCCCGGTGCCACCGGCCCGGCACAGGGCAACGGCGACCAGGGCCGCGTAAGGGAGTACAACATGATCATCCTCGGTATCATCCTGCTCATCATCGGATTCCTCGCCGGAATCTCCATCCTGTGGACCCTGGGAGCCATCCTCGTGGTCATCGGCCTCGTGCTCTGGGTCCTGGGTGCCATGGGACACGCCGTCGCGGGGCGCCGCCACTACTACTGACGGCCGGTGAGCCCGAGCACGTGCCGCGCCCCGTGTCCCCGAGGGCGCGGCACCCTCATGGGCATGGGTCGCCCGGATGGGCTGCCTGCAGTGGTCACCTGCGCGCGCGGGGGATTGGTTGTGATATGTCCCCCCGACGCCCAGGTGCACTGGAGTATTCGCATGGAATCCGGTTCCTCCGCGCACAACTGCCCCTTCGACTTCGCCGAAGCCCTCGAGTTCGATCCGCAGCTGAAGCGCTTCATGGAGAACGAGCAGATCTCCCGCATCAAGCTGCCGCACGGCGAGGGTGAGGCCTGGCTCGTCACGCGGTACGAGGACGTGCGGACGGTGACGACCGACCGGCGTTTCAGCCGCGCCGCCGTCGTCGGCAAGGACTTCCCCCGCATGACGCCGGAGCCGATCGTCCAGGACGAGGCCATCAACGTGATGGACCCGCCGGACAGCAGCCGGCTGCGCTCGCTGGTCTCCAAGGGCTTCACGCCCCGGAACGTCGAGCACATGCGCCCCAGCATCGAGCGGGTCGTCACCGAACTGCTCGACGGCATGGAGGAGAGCGGCTCCCCGGCCGACCTCGTGGAGCACCTCGCGGCGCCGCTCCCGCTGGCCGCCATCTGCGAGGTGCTCGACATCCCCGACGAGGACAGCTGGGAGCTGCGGGGCCACGCCCGCACCATGATGGACTTCAGCCCCGACAACCGGGACAACGCCGTCCACTCCAAGGCCTACCTGCGGGAGTACTTCACCAAGCTCACCGCCGAACGGCGCGCCCGCCCGGGCGACGACCTGGTCAGCGTGCTGGCCACCGCCCGTGACGGGGACGAGATCCTCAACGACAAGGAACTCGCCGTCATGGCCATGGTCCTGCTCATCACGGGCCAGGACACCACGTCGAACGAGATCGGCAACATCGCCTACACCCTGCTCACCCGCCCGCGCGAGCTGGCCATGCTGCGCGAGCAGCCGGACCGCATCCCGCAGGCCATCGAGGAGATGCTGCGGTACATCCCGTTCCGCAAGGGCGTCGGCATCCCGCGGATCGCCGTCGAGGACGTGGAGATGGGCGGCGTGCTGATCCGGGCCGGCGACGTCGTCCACGTCTCGTACCTGACCGCGAACCGCGACCCGGAGAAGTTCGACCGTCCCGACGAGCTGGACCTGGACCGCGCCGGTACGCCCCACATGACCTTCGGCTGGGGCGGTCACCACTGCCTCGGCGCGCCGCTGGCGACCATGGAGCTGCAGGTGGCCTTCAGGGAGCTGTTGCGCCGCTTCCCGGACCTGAGGCTGGCCAAGCCCGCCGACGAGGTCCGCTGGAGCGCCACGTCGATCTGGCGCTACCCGGTGGCCCTGCACGTCGCCTGGTGACCTGTGTCCGCTCCGGCCCCGCTCCGGCCTCCGTCCCGGCCCCGCACCCGCACGGGTGCGGGGCCGGTTCCGTCGCGTTCTCCCTCGTGACGGCGGGTGCGGGCCGCTCCGACATGCGAAATCCGCCCAAGTGACGTACGTTTTCCTGGTGGACGCAAATCTGAACAGGCCATGAATCCACTTCGACAGCAGCCGGTCCCCTTTTGTGAACCGTCTTTTGCCGGGACCTCGTGAACGTCAGGCCTTCTGTGGGCGCGCACATGAAATGCGCTCGTACCCCCTACCGCATTTTCGTGACAGGTACGGGCCTGCTCCGGAAATCCCGGAGCAGCGCGCCACATGGACCATAGCCCGCCGAGGGGCAGGAAATGGAGCCACGCATGGCTGTTCTGTGCAAGCCGGTGATCTCGGTTCCCGACAACGTTATCACCTGCGAACAAACGCTTGAGCTGGCACGACGGCTGCACAAGGACCACCCGCAACTCGGCCTGACCCTCAGGCTCATTGAGAACACGGGTGTTCAGAAGCGGCACCTGATCCAGCCGATCGAAGAGGTGCTCAAACATCCGGGTTTCGACGTACGCAGCCAGATCTACGAGGCGGAGTCGAAGGCGCGGGTACCGGCCGTCATACGACAGGCGTTGGACCAGGCCGAGTTGGAGCCCGACGAGATCGACATCATCGTGTACGTCTCGTGCACGGGCTTCATGATGCCGTCGCTGACGGCGTGGCTCATCAACAAGATGGGATTCCGCCACGACACCCGCCAGCTGCCCATCGCGCAGCTCGGTTGTGCGGCAGGAGGCGCGGCCATCAACCGCGCCCACGACTTCTGCACGGCGTACCCGGAGGCCAACGCCCTGATCGTGGCATGCGAGTTCTGCTCGCTGTGCTACCAGCCCACGGACCTCAGCGTCGGAACGCTGCTGTCCAACGGGCTGTTCGGCGACGGCATCGCCGCCGCCGTGGTCCGGGGCAGCGGCGGCACCGGGATGCGGCTGGAGCGCAACGCCTCCTACCTCATCCCGAACACCGAGGAGTGGATCTCCTACGCGGTGCGCCAGACGGGCTTCCACTTCCAGCTCGACAAGCGCGTACCCGGCACCATGGAGCCCCTGGCACCGGTGCTGCGCCAGGTCGCGGAGGACCACGCGTGGAACGCCGCCAAGCTGGACTACTACATCATCCACGCCGGCGGTCCCCGCATCCTGGACGACCTCTGCCGCTTCCTCGGGGTCCCGCCGGAGTCGTTCCGCTTCAGCCGGGCCACGCTGACCGAGTACGGCAACATCGCGAGCGCCGTCGTCCTCGACGCCCTGTACCGGATGTTCGAGGAGGGCTCCGCCCTCGACGGGCACCGCGGACTGCTGGCGGGCTTCGGCCCGGGCATCACCGCGGAGATGGTCCTGGGGACCTGGGTCACCAACGGGCTCGACGCCACGATGACGCCCCAGCACTCCTACGGGGAGTACGACGTCATCACCTGAGGCCGCGGCCCCGGTGACGGTCAGGGCCGGCGGTGGCCGGGTCGCCATGGCGTCCCCCCATCCGCCGGCCCGGCCCCACCGGCCGGGTGAGGCCCGTTCAGCCTTGCGACGCGACGGCCGCGCGGCCGTCGCGTCGCGCCCGTTTCCCCGGGCCCGTCACGCGGGGGCTGTCACGCGGGGCCCGTCACGCGGGGACCGCCCGCTCGCGGGCGGTCACGAAGCCCACCACGGCCTCCGCGAAGCGGCCGGGCTCCTCGATGTGGCCGAAGTGCCCGCTGTTCTCCAGGACCAGCAGCTCCGATTGGGGGATCAGCTCGTGCAGTTCACCGGCCCAGCGCATCCCGCAGACCACGTCGTACCGGCCCACCACGACCAGCGCCGGCACGGTGAGCGCCCCCAACCGCCCGCGGTCGTCGACGGCATCGGGGACCAGGTCCTCGCCCAGCCCCGAGATGTGCGTGCCCGACACCGCGGCGCTCAGGGGCGCGAACTCCTCCTCCCGGCCCCAGTAGTCCGCGAAGTAGGCGGGCAGCAGCCCCTTGAGGACCGCCGTCATACCCGCGTCGTCGGAGATGGCGGACACCTTCTGGAAGGCTTCCAGGACCTCCGGCAGACCGGGGTGACCGGCGTGCCGGGCGGCGAACTCCTCGACCATGCGCATCGCCTCGGCGCCGTGCTCGGGGCCGGTGACCGGCGCGCTGTCGTACAGGACGATCCCGGCGACACGCGCGGGCCGGTGCAGCGCGTGGTACTGGACGACGAAGCCGCCGTGCGAATGCCCCAGGAGGTGCACGCGAGGGGCGCCCAGGTGGTCGACGAGCGCGTCCAGGAACCGGCTGTAGCGCTCACGGGTGTAGCCGTGCGGGTGCGAGGGGAGACGGCCCGAGCCGCCGGTGCCGACCGGCTCCGGGTAGACGACCGTCAGGTGCCGTTCGACCTCGGGCATGCGCAGGTACTCCCAGAACACGCCCGGCCCGCCGGAGTGCGCGATGCACACAGGTCCGGTGCCGTGGACGTGGTAACGCTGGGCCACCCCGTCCACCTCGAAGGTGTGGGTGCCGGGGGACAGGGGGTCGATCAGGGG
>NZ_JARAVO010000210.1:0-17173 GCF_033792805.1 Streptomyces sp. PA03-1a | reverse complement strand
GCCCGCAGGTACCCCACCCCGTCCCAGCCCGACGCCCCCGATCCGGTGCGGTCACGAGCCCTCTCGTGAACGGTCGGGCGGTACCCGCGGGGGCTGACAACGCCGCGGCTGTACGCCGGGCCCGAAGGCTCCGGCGTGCAGCCGCGAGGTGTCACCCGCGCGATCGCCGAAGGCGCACGCGGGTCAGAACCAGTGCAGGCAGTGCGGGGAGCGCTCCGCGCGGAAGAGGGCGTCGGCGAGGGTCGCCGCGTCCGGGCGGTGGGCCCGGACGTGTCCGGCACGCACGAGCGTGCTCGGAGTGGTGCCGCCGAGGTAGACCGAGCCCAGGTCGCTCACGTCCAGGGACAGGTCGGGTTCCCGCTCCGTCGGGACGCACTCGGCCTTGTTGTCCCGGACGGTCAGCAGGTAGCGGTCGTGCTCGCCCAGGAACGGGTCGTCGACGTCGAGGACGAGCTCGCCGTCCGTGGACCAGCCGCGCGAGGTCAGTGCACGCGGGACGTCCAGCAGCCGCACCCAGAGCCAGTCGGTGTGGTTGCCCGCCTGTCCGGCGCGGAAATCCGCGAACTGCCAGCGCAGCGGATGCTCGGGCGGGACGTGCTTGAACACGACCTGAGCCACCAGGTCGTGCCCGAGCACGAACCGGGCCAGGGCCGTGAAGGCGGCGTCGTCGGTGGCGATGGTCTCGTCGACCGTCAAGGTGTCGGGCTCGCCGAGGGAGTAGCTGGCGTACCCGTCGGGCACGCCGTCGGCGTCGCGGTGGACAGCGACGTAGCGCGGTGCCGGGGAGACCGGGGGCTGCCCCGCCCCCAGGGCCCACCAGCGGTGCGGCCGGGACAGCGCGCCGGGCTGTGCGCGGCGGTACCGGTCGTAGACCGCTTCCAGGATCTCCCCGCACTCGGCACGCCGCAGCACCTCGACCGAGCCGGTGTCCGGGCCGGCCACCGGGGCGCCGCCCGTTCCGCGCGCCCGGGGGACGGCGAGGGCGGCCTGGTGGCGCGGCACCGTCAGTCGCCCCGTGTAGGTCGCCGGTCCGTAGCCGAACCTGCGGTAGATCAGGGCCTCGGAGGCCAGCAGCACGGAGAGGAACTCCCCGCGGGCCCGCAGCCCGGTGAGCTGATGCCGCATCATCGCGGTGAGCACGCCCTGACGCCGGTGCGAGGGCACGACGCCGACGGCGGTGACGCCGGCGGCCGGGACGAGGACCTCACCTGGCAGGGTGAGCTCGAAGGAGTACGCACCGGCGGTGCCGATCGGCCGTCCGTCCGCCGTCGTGGCGAGCAGGTTGCGGTCCATTTCGAGCGCCGACCACCAGACCCCGCGGCCGTCGGCCGGGGTTTCCGGGAAGCGCCCGAACGCGGCATGGAGCGTGTCGACGAAGACGTCGAGGTCCTGCTCGGTCGTGGAACGGATCTCCATCGCTGCCGCTGCCTCCCCGGGATACCGGCACCACGCGTCGTGGTGACCCGCCACAGTGCAGCGTCGCCCCTCGGCAAGGTCAAGCGAATTACGGCCGGCCCCGGCTCCGGCCCGCTGGAGTGAGGCGTGACGGAGCCCGGGAGCATATCCAGCTGCCCGGGCTCCTGAGATGCCACCCAATTGCGCACGCCGGCGGCGTTTAAGAGTCGCGGATCATTCTGAGATCGACGTGTTCTACCTTTGAACTACCGCGCCACGGAAGAGGCGCAGAGGGGAGTTGAACCCCCATCCGTCGATGATCGTCCGCGCTCGGTCGATCCGGCGTTCGGCGGCGAATGCTGAGACTGGAGCGAGAGTCTGAGATTGACGGGGCTGCCTCTACCGGTTGGGCCACCCCGGCCCGGTGTGCCGGGGGAGGGCTTCGAACCCCCACTGATACCCCTGGTCAGCTTCAACATCAGTTTCAGCTTGCGCTCTCGGCGCACCCCCCGCTCTCACGAGGGGCGTTGATGGGGCTACCCGAACAGGTAGCCGAAGACCGCCTCCCCCACGCGCTGGTCGGTGACGTCCGCACCGTTGGCCTCCTCGCGGGCGAACTTCACGGCCTGCTGCAGCTTCTCGACCCTGGCGAGCAGTTCGTTCACGCGCCGCGCCGGCAGCGCGCCGGAGAACTTCACGGTCGTCCAGTACCCCACGGGCACGTCCTCGTAGTACACCTCGACCTGGGCCGGGTGCTTCTCCGTGGCCTCGGCCTTCACGTGGTTGCGCGGGACCTTCTTCGTGCGGATCGTCCGCACCGGGTCGGTCTTCCAGCAGTCCGTCGACGGGTCGGGGTTCCACGACTCGGACGCGTCCAGGACCGGCAGCTTGCGCACGAACGTGTGCAGGTCGGTGAGCTGCTTCTCCAGGAAGAGCAGGTACGGGACGGGGACCTGTGCGAGCAGCACCCTCCCGTCCACCACCACGTCGGCGGCCGCGGTCCGGTTGGCCCAGTCCTTGGTCGCCGTCACGTCGAAGAGCCGCGTCAGGGTGTCCCCGACCTCGTGCAGGACGTCCTCCGCCTTCACCTGGACCCGGGTGGACTCCGGGGGCAGTTGCTCGCCCTCCTCGTCCTTCGGCTGGTACGTCCGCGAGATCCCGGCGAGCAACGCGGGCTTCTGGACGTCGTGATGGGCCTGGGTCAATTCCTGGAGGGACTTGGACTTGACGCCCTTTTCCACGGCGATGATCTGATTGAGCTTCGGCACGTCAGCGAAATTAGCAGCGCCCGCCCGTACACACACCCGATTTCTCGGGCGCACCGTGACGCACCGGTATCGTCGCCGTATGCCCGAGCTGATCGCGCCCACCACCCGTCTGCATTCCGCCTGGCTCGAGGCGCGGGACGAATGGGGTCCCGGCCCGCACGAGGACGGCTTCGGCCTGGAGCCGTCCGACGAGGTCGGCTCGCCGGACGGGTTCGCGGCCTGGGTGACGACGCTGGCCGGGCAGTCGGGGCCGGAGGCGGTGGAGGCGGGCCGCGGCTGCTGGTACCGGTGGATCGTCGAGGGCGACCGGGTCCACGGGGGCATCGCCCTGCGGCAGGGGCCCGGCGACTTCGTGCTGCGGTTCGGTCACATCGGCTACGGCATCCGGCCCTCCTCGCGCCGCCGTGGCCTGGCCACCTGGGCCCTCGGCCGGATGCTCCACGAGGCGCGCGGGCTCGGACTGGACCGGGTGCTGATCGTCTGCGAGGCGGCGAACACCGCCTCCGCCAGGACGATCGAGCGCAACGGCGGGGTGCTCGAGGGCGTCGAGGAGGCCGGGCCGGGTGGCGCCGTGCGACGCTACGGGATCACGATCGCCTGACGCGGTTCAGGGGTGCAGCGCCCGCTGCAGGGCCTCGACGGCCAGCGTGCGGGCGACGACGGTCGCCTTGGAGTCCCAGAGGCTGTCGAGCATGAGGAAGTCGTGGACCATGCCGAGCACCGGCACCGCGGTGACGTCCACGCCCGCCTCGCGCAGCTTGGCGGCGTAGGCCTCGCCCGCGTCGCGCAGTACGTCGGCCTCGTCGGCCGGGTCGACTTCTCGGGGGAATTCTGGCGGTTGAGCGACGCGGCGATGGAGCCGAAACCGTTCCAGAAGCCCTTTCCCCTGGTGTGGTTCGGCGGCAGCGGGCGCACCGCGCTGCGCCGCGCCGTGATGAGTCCGGAGCTCTTCACCGGCTTCTTCGGCGCGGGTCAGGTCCGGACGGAGAAGTTCGCCGAGCAGGTCGCGATCGTGCGGCAGGCGCTGGCCGAGAGTGGCAGGACGGCGGACGGCTTCGGGATCGCCAAGCGCGTCTACATCGCGGTGGACGACGACTCCCGGCGCGCCCGCGCCCGGATCGACGCCGAACTGGCGGCGCTGTACATGCGCAAGTCACCCGAGATCGAGGCCGCCGCGATCGCGGGGACGCCCGCGGAGTGCGTCCGGGCGCTGCGTGAGGTCGTCGCCGCCGGTGCGGAGCTCATCCTGTTCACGCCCCTGTTCGCGCAGGCCGAGCACGCCGATCGCCTGGCCGCCGAGGTCCTGCCGGAGCTCGGCTGACGCACCCGCCGTGGCGGGTCCCCGGCTGCGGACCGAGCGCGGCCCGGCCGCAGGCCACGAGCCTGATCTGCCGGACCGGGCTCTGCGACGTCCGGAGGGCTGAGGCGGCGATCCGCGCCGCTTCCTCCGATGGCTGGTCGTGGACGCCGGTGGCGATCGAGGGGAACGCGATGCTCGTGGCCCCCAGCTCGTCCGCGCCCTGCGGGCAACGCCGGTAGGAGGAGGCGAGGATGTCGGCCTCTCCGTCGTCGCCGCCTCCCCCGCCGATCAGCGACTCGTCCGCCGCCGTCACGACGGCATCGGTGGGCGAGTCAGGCGTACATGGCGCTCCGTTCGAGCGGAGCCCCCGCTCGTTTGTGTGTTCGTCGATTGCTGTAGGGTCCAAGGCCATTGATCGTTGTACAAATCTTTACCGCTCGAAGGGGAACTTTTCATGCACATCCGTCGTCTTGTGGCGATCACCGCTGCGACCGGCACGCTCGCGCTCGGTCTCGCGGCCTGTGGTGACGCCACGAAGGAGGCGCCGAAGTCCGCGTCGACGCAGGGCTCCGCCAAGCCGGTGGAGAAGAAGGTCTCCCCCGTCGAAGCCGTGCGGAACGCCACCAAGGCGGTGGAGAAGCAGGCATCCGCGAAGGTCGCCGTCGACTCCGTCGACCCTGCGGACGGCAACACCAAGGCCGAGGGCACGCTGAGCTGGAAGAAGGGCTCCGAGGGGGCCGAGCTGAGCATGGACGCCGGTTCCGACGCCGACATGAAGGACATGGCCGGTCCGGACGGCAAGGTGCACATGACGATGGCGGACGGCAGCGTGTTCCTCCCGGTCGAGGGGGAGATGGCCGAGGCCGCGGGCGGCAAGAAGTGGCTGAAGCTCGACGGCTCCTCCGCGGAGGACAACCCGGCCAAGGACCTGCCGCACGGCCCCGCCGCGGCCCTTGCCGCGCTGTCCACCGCGGCGGACCTCGCCGCGGCCGGCGAGGAGCAGGTGGCCGGCGCCGAGGCGACCCACTACACGGGCACCGTGGACATCAAGAAGCTCGCCGCCGACACCTCCGTCCTGGAGCTCATCACAAAGGACGAGCGCGACGCCTACATCGAGGAACTGCACTCCACCGGCCTCAAGAACACCGTCAAGATCGAGGCGTGGATCAGCGCCGACGACCTCGCGGTCAAGACCGTGGAGTCCGGTAAGACCGCGAAGGGCCCGGCCAAGCTGACCATCGCGTACTCCGGCTACGGCCAGACCTCCGCCATCAAGGCGCCTCCGGCCAAGGACGTCACCACGTTCGCCGAGATGATCCAGAACGCCGCCCAGGGCTGACGTCAACCCGTCGGTGGGTGCGCCGCGACCACACGCACCCACCGACGGAGTGGGCCCGGTCGCCGGCGCGGACCGCTTCGTACGAGCGGCGACCCCGGGAGCCGGTAGCCGGGGGCGGCCCGGGCAGCCCGTACCCTGAGGGGGCGATGAACCTCTTCAGCACGCCGTGGGGCGCACTCGAACTGACCCGATTCCCCGCGGAGCCGCGGGAGACGCTGCGGGCGTGGGACGCCGCGGACGACTACCTGGTGCGGCACCTCGCGGAGAACGGGACGGACCTGACGGGCACGACCGTCGTCCTGGGGGACCGCTGGGGGGCACTGGCGACGGCGCTGGCGGCGCACCGCCCCACGCAGATCACGGACTCCCATCTCGGGCAGCAGGCCACGCGGGCGAACCTGCGGCGCAACGCGCCGGACGCCGAGGTGCGGATGCTGACGACCCGCGACGAGCCTCCGGCGCGCATCGACGTGCTGCTCGTCCGGGTGCCCAAGAGCCTCGCGCTGCTGGAGGACCAGCTGCACCGGCTGGCCCCGGCACTGCACCCCGGCACCGTCGTCCTGGGCGCGGGCATGGTCACCGAGATCCACACGTCCACGCTGCGTCTCTTCGAGCGGATCATCGGGCCGACCCGCACCTCGCTGGCGGTGCGCAAGGCGCGGCTGATCTTCAGCACCCCCGATCCGGCGGCGGCCCCCCGGGCGAACCCGTGGCCTCTGCGGTACCCGCTGCCCGACGGCATCGGACCGCTGTCCGGCCGCACCGTCACCAACCACGCGGGCGTGTTCTGCGCCGACCACCTCGACATCGGCACGCGTTTCCTGCTCGAGCACCTGCCGGACCGCAAGGGCCCGGACCGTGTGGTCGACCTGGGCTGCGGCAACGGCGTGGTCGGGACCGCGGTGGCGCTGGCGAATCCCGACAGCGACGTGCTGTTCGTGGACGAGTCGCACCAGGCCGTCGCCTCCGCCGAGGAGACCTTCCACGACAACGTGGGCCCCGGGGGCAAGGCCCGGTTCCTGGTCGGGGACGCCGCCGACGCCGTGGCCGCCGTCCGCCCCGACGGCGCCGACCTCGTCCTCAACAACCCGCCGTTCCACTCCCACCAGGCGGTCACCGCCGCGACCGCCCACCGCATGTTCGTCACCGCCCGGTCCGCGCTGCGGCCCGGCGGCGAGCTGCTGGTCATCGGGAACCGGCATCTGGGCTACCACGTGCGCCTGCGGCGGCTCTTCGGGAACTGCGAGGTCGTCGCGTCGAACCCGAAGTTCGTGGTCCTGCGGGCCGTCAAGCGCTGAAGCCGGGCCGCCGGGGTCTTGAGGTCGCGTGGACCGGGCAGGCGATCCTCATGGTGGACGAGGCGTACGGTGGCGGACCGGAGGCGGGCGGACACCGTGCGGTGCCGCACACCGCCGATGTGCGGATCGAGGCGTGGGGGCCCACCAGGGAGCAGTGCCTTGTCGAGGCGGTGCTGGGCCTGGTCGAGTGCTTCGCGGACACCGCCGGGGTGCGGCCGGTGTGCGTGCGGCGGATACCGGTCGCCGACGCCGCCGACGACGACCTGCTGGCGGACCTGCTGGACGAGGTCATCTTCCGGCTCGAGGTGCACGGGGAGGTGCCCGTCGACGTCGAGGCGGAGTCGGACGCCGACGGGCTGGACGTACGTATGGCGATGGCCGACGTGGGGTCGGTCGAGGTCACCGGTGCGGTGCCGAAGGCGGTCTCGCTCAACGAACTCCACCTGGCGCCCGGCCCGTACGGATGGACCTGCGCGGCGACGGTCGACGTCTGAAAGAGGGCGACGGACGTCCGAATGGCGGCGGTCCGCGGCGGGCCTACCCCTTCACCACGCCCAGCGGCACCAGGCGGACGACCTTGCGGCACAGCCCGGCGCCCTCGCTCGCCTCCACCACCGCCGAGACGTCCTTGTACGCCTCGGGCGTCTCCTCGGCGAGGCCGCGCCAGGACGAGGCGCGGACCGCGATCCCGCGGGCCTCCAGCCGGGCCCGCAGCTCCCTGCCGCTGACGCCCCGCGCGGCCTGGTGCCGGCTCTTCTCCCGGCCCGCCCCGTGGCAGGTCGAGTGGAAGGCGTCGCCACGGGGAACGCCGGTGAGGACGTACGAGCAGGTGCCCATGGTGCCGGGGATGAGCACCGGCTGGCCGGCGCCGCGCAGGTCGGCGGGAAGGTCCGGGTGACCGGGCGGGAGCGCCCGGGTGGCGCCCTTGCGGTGGACGCAGAGGGTGCACCGCCTGCCCTCCACGTCGTGCTCCTCGATCTTCGCCAGGTTGTGGGAGACGTCGTAGACGAGGGTCAGACGGACCCCCGCCTCGCGGCGGAAGACGCGGCGGGACAGCTCGCCGAGGAGTTGGCGGTTGGCCCGGGCGTAGTTGGCCGCGGCCGCCATCGCGCCGAGGTAGGCGCGGCCCTCGGGCGAGTCCACGGGGACGCAGGCGAGCTGCCGGTCGGGGACCTCGATGCCGTACCGCCGCATGGTCCGGTCCATGGCCCGCACGTGGTCGGAGCAGATCTGGTGCCCCAGTCCCCGGGAACCGCAGTGGATCATCACACAGACCTGGCCGAGCGCGAGGCCGAAGGCGGCGGCGACCGCTGCGTCGTACACCTCGGCGACCTCCTGCACCTCGAGGAAGTGGTTGCCCGAGCCGAGGCTGCCGACCTGCCCGAGGCCGCGTTCCCTGGCGCGTGCGCTCACCTGTCCGGGGTCGGCGTCGGCCACGGTGCCCTCGTCCTCGCACCGCCGCAGGTCGCCGTCCTCGCCGTGGCCCTCCTCCACGGCGTAGCGGGACCCACCCGTCAGCACGCGTTCCAGCCGGCGGTCGCTGCCCAGGTGCCAGACGGCTCCGGTGACGGCGCCGCGGGGTGTGTCCTGGCCCAGTCCGTCCATGATCGCGGGCAGGGCGGGTCCGACCGTCCGCCGGTCGCAGTCGGCCGCCAGCAGGCGCACGCCGCAGGAGATGTCGAAGCCCACCCCGCCCGGGGAGACCACGCCGCCGTCGTCGACGTCGGTGGCGGCCACGCCTCCGATGGGGAAGCCGTAGCCCCAGTGGACGTCGGGCATGGCGTAGGAGGCGCCGACGATGCCCGGCAGCGTCGCCACGTTGACGACCTGCTCCAGGGCCTTCTCGGCATGGCCGATCAGGTCGCGCGAGGCGAACACGACGCCGGGTACGCGCATCAGCGCGCGCGGAGCGATGCGGAAACGGTAGGGGCCCTCTTCCACGACATCCATCACAGCCTCCGGGGCCGGTGGCCGGTCAACGTCCCCCATGTGTCGCGTTGCCACGCGGGACCGCGGTAAACGGAGCCCGGCCGGATCCGGATTCCGGACGTAGCATGAGGAAAAGGGCCGGTGCGCTGTCACAAGCGACGACCCGTAAGGGCGATCCCGGTGCGTCCGCGCCGGGGCACGGTGCCGAATCGGCGCTCCACCGAGGAGCAGCACATGATCCATTCAGCCGATATCCGCGAGTGGCGCGACCGCGACGTCGTCGACCCCAAGGGGCACAAGATCGGCGCGCTGGAGGCGATCTACGTCGACACCGCCACCGACGAGCCGGCGGTGGCCACGGTGCGCACCGGTCTGCCCACGCGGCAGCGACTGGTCTTCGTCCCCCTCGACGAGGCGGTCGTGGGGCCCGGCTACGTCAAGGTCGCCCAGCCCAAGGGGCTGGTGAAGAAGGGTCCGTCCATCGGGACGGACGACGTCCTGCCCGCAGAGCAGGAAGGGGAGATCTTCCAGTACTACGACATGGCCTACCACCCGGGCGCCGGCGGCGAACGCAAACTCGCCCGCCGCTGAACGCCTCACCCCGCCGCGCCAAGGAGGTGTCCCGGCCATGGCGCTCTTCCTGTTCCTGCTTCTGGTGGCCGTGGTCCTCGGACTCATCGGCGTGGTCGCCGAAGGTCTGCTGTACCTGCTGGTCATCGGCATCGTCGTGCTCGTGCTCGACCTGGTGTACGTCGTTGTGAAATGGCGGCGTTCGCGCCGTGGGCTCCTGCGCTGAGACCGGCTGGGGGGGCGCCGGCCACGGGCTGCGTGCCGCCGGAACCCGTGGGGGGGAGCACACTTCCGCGCCCGGGCGGGGTAGCAGACATCAGGTACGCAGAGTCCTCCGCGCGAAGTAGGGAATCCGTCATGACGGACCAGAAAGCCGCCGCCCGCCCGATCGGGCCCGACAGCGACCTGGAACAGGTCTTCGAACTCGCCCAGCAGCTCCGGGTGGACTCGGTGCGGGCCAGCACCGCGGCCGGCTCGGGCCACCCGACGTCCAGCCTGTCCGCCGCCGACCTGATGGCCGTGCTGATGTCACGTCACCTGCGGTACGACTGGCAGCAGCCCGAGAACCCGGCCAACGACCACCTCATCTTCTCCAAGGGACACGCCTCTCCCCTGCTGTACGCGATGTTCCACGCCGCGGGCGCCGTCGACGAGCACGAACTCATGACGACCTACCGCACTTTCGGAGCCCGCCTCCAGGGCCACCCCACCCCCGTCCTGCCCTGGGTGGACGTGGCGACCGGATCGCTGGGCCAGGGCATCGCCTACGGCGTGGGCATCGCCACGGCGGGCCGCGACCTGGAGCACGAGCCGTACCGGGTGTGGGTGTTGTGCGGCGACAGCGAGATGGCCGAGGGCTCGGTCTGGGAGGCCCTGGACAAGGCGGGTCAGCGGCTGCTGCCCAACTTCGTCGCCATCGTCGACGTCAACCGGCTCGGCCAGCGCGGCCCCACCGAACTGCAGTGGGACACCGAGGCGTACGCCCGTCGCGTCGAGGCCTTCGGCTGCCGCGCCCTCGTCGTCGACGGGCACGACCTCCAGGCCGTCGACCGGGCGCTGGCCACCGCGGCGGACGGGCAGGCGCCCACCGTCATCGTCGCCAGGACCGTCAAGGGCCAGGGCGTCCCCGAGGTCGCCGACATCGAGGGCTGGCACGGCAAGCCCCTGCCGCCGGACCTCGCCGAGCACGCCATCGAGGAACTCGGGGGCGTGCGTCACCTGACGGTACGCGGCCCGCGGCCGCCCGAGGCCGCGCCGCGCCCGCCGATGGCCGCGACGACGCCCATGGAACTGCCGCGCTTCCAGCTCGGGGACGAGGTCGCCACCCGGGTCGCCTTCGGCAAGGCGCTCGTCGCCGTCGGCGCCCGCCCCGACGTCGTCGTCCTGGATGCCGAGGTCGGCAACTCCACGCACGCGGAGGACTTCGGCAAGGCCTACCCCGACCGGTACTTCGAGACGTACATCGCCGAGCAGCAGATGATCGCCTCGGCCGTCGGCATGGCCGTGCGCGGCTACCGCCCGTACGCGGCGACCTTCGCGGCCTTCCTCACCCGGGCCCACGACTTCATCCGCATGGCGGCCATCTCGCAGATCTCGATGGCCCTTTCCGGCAGTCACTGCGGCGTGGAGATCGGCGCCGACGGCCCCTCCCAGATGGGCGTGGAGGACCTGTCGATGATGCGCGCGGTCCACGGTTCCACCGTGCTCTACCCCAGTGACGCCACCTCGGCCGCGGCGCTGACGGCGGCCCAGGCCGACCTCGACGGCATCTCCTACCTGCGCACCACCCGCGGGGCCTATCCCGTCCTGTACCGGCCCGACGAGACCTTCCCCGTGGGCGGTTCCAAGACCCTGCGCCAGTCCGGCGACGACCGGGTCACCCTCGTCGGCGCCGGGGTCACCCTGCACGAGTGCCTCGCCGCGGCCGACGCGCTGGCCGCCGACGGCATCACGGCCCGCGTGATCGACCTGTACTCGGTCAAGCCCGTGGACGCCGACGCCCTCGCGCGCGCCGCCCGCGACACCGGCGCCCTCGTCGTCGCCGAGGACCACCACCCCGAGGGCGGCCTGGGCGAGGCCGTCCTGTCCGCCCTCGCCGCGCAGCGCCAGGGCCCGGCCTTCGCCCACCTGGCCGTCCGTGACCTGCCCGGCTCCGGCACCGCGGAGGAACTCCTGGACGCCGCCGGCATCTCCCGCACGCACATCGCCGAGGCGGCCAGGCGTCTGACCTCGGGATGACCCCCGCCTCGACCGGTACGAGCACCGGCGGCCGCCGTCACGGGTGACGGCGGCCGCCGCCGTACCGGCGCGGGCCCGTCCTCGGCGTCCCGTCACCTGTACGGGCTAACCGGAGCGCCGGCCGGGGCACCCCCGCGCAGTTCACCGGGACCGGCGCCGGGCACTGACTCGCGCCCCCGGCCCGCCGTGCGGCCGCGTGCGACGAGCCCGCCTCGCCGGGCGATCTTCCTCCGCTTCGCCCACGCTGGTGCCGGTGCCCGCCCCACCCGGCGGCGCCGCCGCACGCCAGGGCGGCCTCCACGGCCGCCACGACACCCCACGAGGGAGCAGGCATGACATTGACGACGGATGCGCTCATACCCGCGCTCGAGGATGTGCGGGAGGCACACGCCGCGGTGGTCGACCGGTTCCGGACCGACATGGCCGTCACCCCCGTCGGTCCCCATCGGCAGACCCTGGAACGTCATGCCGCCCAGACCCAGCACCACATCGCCCGCATCGACACCCACGTCCGTGAGATGCGCCCGCGCCACCTCCTGCGGGACACCGCCGAGATGGTCCGGACCGCGTCGGCCGGCGCGTTCCACACGGCCATGGCGCCCCTGCACATCGGCACCCGCATGGTCCGCGGCGTCCTGCCGGGGCGCGGGCAGGCCGACGAGCACCAGCTGCTGAGGAACACCGAGGCCGAGTACACCGCCACCGCGCGGGCCCTCGCGGCCTGCCGGGCGGGCGAGAGCATCGCCACCCTGGCCCAGGACGACCGCGCCGCCGCGCTGCTGACCACGCTGCGCCGGCAGGACGAGCAACTGCTGCGCGACCTGGAGTCCAGCGTCGAGGAACAGGCCCTGGCGGTGGCCACCACGGCGGCCGGCAACGGCCACCACGCCCACGGGGCGGCCGGTCTGGCCGACGCCGCCGTCCGGACGCTGCGCACGACCGCCCAGCGGCTCCAGGCCGTCTGGACCGCCGGACAGCCGGCGCCCCGTCCCGCCGCCGACGCACCGCGCCCGGCCGGGAAGGCCCACGCCCCCGTGGCCCGGAATGTGGACCTCCCGCTGGCTGACTACGACCGGCTCCCCGTCGCGGAGATCATCCAGCGGCTGCGCATCTTCTCGCAGGCGGACCTCTCCGTCATCGAGGACTACGAACGGGAGCACGGCGACCGGGTCGGCATCCTGAACGCCATCGAGAACCTGCGCGCCAACCAGCCCTGGCCCGGCTACGACACCATGAGCCCGGACCAGATCACCGCGCGGCTGCGCGGCGCCGAACCGCTGCAGGCCCGGCAGGCCATGGACTACGAGCGGCAGCACCGCGGACGCCCCGACGTCATCAGCGCCGCCAAGCAGCGCACCCGCGCCGCCGTCTGAGCCGGAGCTCCACGAGGTCCCCGCCGTGGCACCACGGCGGGGACCCTCGCATGCCCCGCCGGGCCGGGCGGCCGTGCCCGGAGCGCTGTTTGGCGCCATCGGGCTCGGGCAGGCGCCACCACCGAGAAGAAGGACCCTGCATCCCGAAGCGGATGCCGACCCGAAAGGTGGGCGCATGTCGACGGTTGAGGAGTCGGTCGAGGTCGCGGTGCCGGTCACGACGGCGTACAACCAGTGGACGCAGTTCGAGGAGTTCCCCCACTTCATGGAGGGCGTGGAGCGCATCGACCAGCGCACGCCGACCCTGACGCACTGGGTCGCGAAGGTGGACGGCGTGACGCGCGAGTTCGACGCCGAGATCAGCGAGCAGATCCCGGACGAGAGGGTCGCCTGGACCACGGTCGGCGGCGACGTCCACCAGGCGGGGGTCGTGACCTTCCACCGCCTGGACGACCGGCACACCAAGGTCATGCTGCAACTCCGGCACGAGCCGCACGGCGTGGCCGACACGGTGGCCGACAAGCTCGGCGTCGTCAAGCGCCAGGCCAAGGGCGACCTCAAGCGCTTCAAGGCGTACATCGAGGCCCGCGGCATCGAGAGCGGCTCCTGGCGTGGTGAGGTGTAGGAGCGCCGCCTGGAGCGAGCCCGACGCGCGGGTCCCGGACGCCGATCGGTGTCCGGGACCCGCTCCGTCCGTTCGCACCGCGATGCGCGGCGGCAGGCGGGGTAGGCGTACTTCTGCCACCCATGAGCAGAAGGGAGCTCTCCGATGGCCGACTCCTCGATGAAGGCCGTCGGCTGGGCGCGGTCGTTCCCGGTGTCCGGCGGAGTGCGGGCCGGCCGGCGGTGGACGCGGCAGCACCTCGCCACTCTGGACTGGACCAAGGACGCGCCGGGCACGGTCGACGACATCCTGCTGGCCGTGTCGGAGCTCGTCACGAACGCTCACGTCCACGCCCACAGCGACGCCGAGGTCGTCCTCACCTGGGACAGCCGCTGCCTGCACGTCAGCGTCCACGATGACGACGACACGGTGCCCGCCCCGTGCGACGCCGACGCAGAGGCCACCGGCGGGCGCGGGCTCGCCATCGTGGACGGTCTCGCCGACCACTGGCACACGCACGCCCAGCACCACGGCAAGACGATCACGGCCTGCTTCACACCACCGGGCGGGAAGTCGGCCGGCCCCGATGAGGAGCCGGCACGCTGAAACCCTGTCACCTCATGGCGCAGGGTCCACGGCACGGCCGTGGCCCCGCCGTACCGGACGACAGGGCCACAAGCAGGAGCGTGCCCCGGGTGGGGCCGGGAAAGGGCTGGTGCCGCATCAGGCAAGGTTCGCCTACTGTGATGTGACGTGTCCTTGATCGATAGGCTTCGAGAACGTGTTCAGGCTGGTGATCCTGGAGGTGCCCTCATGGCCGTCGAGTGGGTTCGGCTCAATCTCGACCTGGATGCGTTCGACGATTCGATTCGAACCGTACCTCCGACGCTGCCAGCAGGCTGGTATCGAGTTCACGACCATGGCAGCTGTCGGCGACACGGTTGAACATCGGCGTGCGCTTTACGACCTGAACAAGACGTGCTCCGCCGACATCCCAGAGCGGGGGGGGAGTTCTACACGTTCGACGAGTACCTCACCCAGCGCATCGAGACTCCGACCTACGATCCCCAAGGTGTCGTCCTTGCCCTGGACGGTGGGTCATGGGTTGGCATGGCAACCACGTCGCTCCAACCCGAAGGGCACGCCCTCAGCGAGATGACCGGGCTGCTGGCCGGCCATCGGGGAAGGGGAATCTCGCTGGCCATGAAGCTCCTGGCCATTGGCTTCGCGCGTTCTCACGGAATCCACTGGCTGCAGACCTTCCACCACCCTGACGACGCATCGGCCATCGGCATGAACCGACGGCTCGGCTTCGTCAACGCCGAGCCACGAGTTGCAACCACGTGATGGTCCTGCACCTCCTCTGTGTGATCGTGCGTGGCACGAGCCGCTGGAGAGTAGCAGCCCCAACTGACAGCACCGCCAGGGAATTTCCCCTGACGGCGCTGCTGTGGGTTGGTCGGCGGCGACCGCCGGTCAGGGGTGGAACGGGTCCGAGGAGTGGGTGAGCGGAGCGTTGTGCACGGACGCCGAGTTGTACGTCCAACGGTCGGCGTGGGCCTGCTCACGGCGGGCCTGCTCGATGAGCAGGCCGTCCGCGTTCTCCGTGCGGCGGTTGCCGCGGCGCAGGAGTTTGACGACCAGGTACGTCACGAACGACGCGAGCAGGAGCAAGAGGATCCCGAGTTCGACCACAGCAGCTCTCCCCCGTATGTCGACAGCCACGTGACCTGCATCGTATCCGCGGAGCGGTGGCTTGTCCCTGCCGCTTGAGCCTCATTTGAGCTTGCGGGAAACCCTGTTGGCGTCGGGAGGGCGCGCTGCCGTGATCACGGGACATGGGAGACGCGAGGACGGTCCGCGCGGTCAACGCGCTGACCGTGGGGTGGGCGGGCCAGGCGCTGCGGCACAGCGAGGAGACGGTGTTCTCCGCCGCAGGGGTGTGGCCGCTGCTGGCCCTGTTCGCGGCAGGATCCGACGGTGCCGCGCGGGACGAGCTGGAGCGGGCGACGGGGATCGGGTCCGGTGAGGCAGCCGAGGCAGCGGGGCGGCTGCTGGCGCGCATGGACGGGCTGCCGGGCGTGGCCGCCGCGATCGGGCTGTGGAGCAAGGGCTCGCTGCCGCTGGAACCCGGATGGGTCGGCGCGCTTCCACCGGCTTCGCACGGAGCGCTGAGCGGCGACGTCACCGCCGACCGCAGAGCGCTGGACGCCTGGGCCGACAAGTGCTCCGGCGGCCTGATCCCGAGGATGCCGGTGGCCTTCAACGAGGAGACGGAGCTGGTGCTGGCCGGTGCGCTGACCGTCAGGACCGACTGGCTCCGGCCGTTCCGGAACCACGGCGGGGTCCTCCACCGCACCACCGCGCTGCTGGACCGTACCGAGGTGGTGGAGGCGCCGTGCGGGCGGGTGGCGGTGCTGAAGGTGGTGGGCACGGGCGGGATCGACGTCCACCTGCTGCGCGGTGAGGACGACGTGCCGGGCGGCGAGGTGCTTGCGGCGGGCGTGGGCGCGCTGCAGCGCACGTACCCGGCCGTCCCCGGGGACCGGCTTCCGTACGGGGAACCGGGTCCCGGGGTCACGGTGTCGCGCGTGCACAGCTGGGACCGCGAGCCGTACCTGTCGGTGACCGCGGTGCCGTTCGAGGTGACGGCTCACCACGATCTGCTCGCCCACGCGGGGCTGTTCGGGCTCGCCTCGGCCACGGACCCCTCCCGAGGGCACTTCCCCCGCATCAGCCGCGAGCCGCTGGTCGTGGGCGCCGCCGGGCAGACGGTCACGGCCGCCTTCAGCGCGCTGGGCTACCGTTCCGCCGCGGTCACGGCGTTCGGCGCCGTGGCGCTGGGCATACCGCCGTCCAGGACGAAACGCGTCGCCGTCGAGTTCACCGGGCCGATCGGCTTCCTGGCCGTGCACCGGACCTCCCGGCTGGTGCTCAACGCGGGGTGGGTGCACGCGCACTTCCCCGGCGAGGCCTGGGACGCGGAGGACGAGTGACGCGAGGCCGTGCCGCCGGCCCCGCGGCGCACGCCGATCGGGCCGTCACCGGGCGGCAACGATCCACACGCTCAGGAACACCCCTCCCAGCGCGACCCCGATGTGCAGGCTCATCCGGAGGACGTAGAGGCGGATCCTCGCCGTGCGGGCGGACCGGGCCTCGTGGCGGGCGTAGGGCTCGGACTTGACGCGCCGCAGACCCAGTTCGGGGTGCTCGTCTGCGATCGCGGCGTACAGCGTGCGTATCTGCCGGTTGTGGAGGCTGGTCCGCTCCCGGTACTTCCAGCACGTGAGGGTGCCGTACACGCCCAGGAGGACCATGGGCACGGTGACGCAGAGGTCGCCGGTGCGCAAAGTGCTCCTTCTGCGCGAGGAATCCGAGCCCGGCCGCGACGACGACGATGACGATGTTGGTGAGTGCGGCACGCTGGTTCTCCGACTGAAGGGCCTGCGCGCGCTGGTCCTTCCAGAGTTCCAGCAGGACGGCGGACGGGTCGTGCCTGCCGGGGCCGGGCGGGCACTGAGCCCGCCCGTCAGGCGGTGGCCTCGTCCAGCAGTTCCAGGACGTGCCGGTAGGGGCGGCCGGTGGCGCGGGTCATGCCCATCTCGCAGGTGCGGTTGCACGAGGCATACGCGTCGTACGTCCCGGCGGTGATCTCCGCCGCCTGGGCGGCCGTCGCGGACTGCGTGACCTCCGGGTGGAGCAGTCCGCGGTCCCCGGCGAAGGCACAGCAGCCCCAGTTGTCGGGGACGGTGACCTGTTCGCTGACCGCGGCCGCGACCTGGCGCAGGGCGGCGTCGATGCCCAGGTGGACGGTGGAGCAGGTGGGGTGCAGGGCCATGGTGCCCATGCGGCGCGGGGC
>NZ_JARAVO010000020.1:0-62176 GCF_033792805.1 Streptomyces sp. PA03-1a | reverse complement strand
GTCGCGGGGTGGGAACGAGGGTGCCGTCGGGGCGGGATGTCCTGCTGAGGACGGTCAAGGGCCGGCGGAAGGACGTCGCCGTGGGCGCCGTGCTCGGCGCCGGCCATCAGTTCGGGGAGGCGCTCGTCCCCGTCCTCATCGGCATCGTCATCGACCAGGCCGTGTCCGACGGCGACGGACGTGCGCTCTTCGGCTGGCTCGCGGTGCTGGCCGTCGTGTACGTCGGACTCTCCTTCAGCTTCCGCTTCGGCGCCCGCGCCGGCGAACGCGCCGCCGAACAGGCCGCGCACGCACTGCGGATCACCCTCGTACGCCGGGTCCTCGACCCCCGCGGCGGTGCCGAGCGCGGCCATCTGCCCGGTGAGCTGGCCAACATCGCCACCGAGGACGCCAAGCGGGTCGGCGCCGTCAACATGGCGGTCATGACCGGGATCTCGGCCCTCACCGGACTCCTGGTCAGCGCCGTGGCCCTGCTGCGGATCTCCGTCCTGCTGGGCCTGGTCGTCCTCCTCGGCACACCGCTGCTGCTCTGGCTCGGGCACCTGCTGAGCAAGCCCCTGGAGCGGCGCAGCGAGGCCGAGCAGGAGCGCGCCGCGTACGCCTCCGGGATCGCCGCCGACCTGGTGGCGGGACTGCGGGTGCTCAAGGGGATCGGGGCGCAGAGCGCCGCCGTCGAACGGTACCGGCGCACCAGCCGCGCCTCGCTCGGCGCCACGGTGCGGGCGGCGCGCGCGGAGGCCTGGCAGAGCGGGGTGGTGCTCACCCTGACCGGGGTCTTCATCGCGGTGGTCGCACTGATCGGCGGACGGCTCGCCACGGCGGGCGACATCACGCTGGGTCAGCTCGTCTCGGCGGTCGGCCTGGCGCTGTTCCTCCTGGGGCCGCTGGAGGTCTTCGCCTGGGTCAACACCGAGTTCGCCCAGGGGCGGGCCTCCGCGGGACGCATCGCGGCCGTGCTCGCCGCGGAGCCCGACGTGCAGCCCGGCGACCGCGCCCTGCCGGACCCGGTACGCGGCGGGCTGCGGCTGCGGGGCGTCACCCTCGGCGCCCTGCGCGAGGCCGACCTCGACGTGCGGCCCGGAGAACTGCTCGGCGTCGCCAGCACCGACCCGGCCGCCGCGCAGGCACTGCTCGCCTGCCTCGGCCGCACCACGGACCCGGAGGCCGGCGTCGTCGAACTGGACGGCGTACCCCTGCCGGAGCTCGACCCCGCGCGGCTGCGCACCGTGGTCCTCGTCGCGGCGCACGACGCCGACCTGTTCGAGGGCACCCTCGCCGACAACCTGGGCGGCACCGGGGACGACGACCTCGCGCTGGCCGCCGCCGGCGCGGACGAGGTGGCCCGGGCCCTGCCGCAGGGCACCGCCACCGAGGTCACCGAGGGCGGCAGCTCGCTCTCCGGCGGCCAGCGCCAGCGCGTCGCGCTCGCCCGCGCCCTCGTCGCCGACCGCCCGGTGCTCGTCGTGCACGACCCCACCACGGCGGTCGACGCGGTCACCGAGGCCCGCATCGCCGGCGGACTGCGCGAGCACCGCCGCGGCCGCACCACAGTGCTGGTCACCAACAGCCCGGCCCTGCTGTCCGTCGCCGACCGCGTCGTCCTCCTCGACGGTGGCCGGGTGGCGGCCGACGGCGCGCACGGCGACCTCGTGCACGGCGACGCGACCTACCGGACGGCGGTACTGGCATGACGACGGCATCGGCATCCGCGGCGCGGGAGCTGCTGCCCACGGCGACGCCCGCGCGGACGCGTGCCGCGGTACGGGAACTGCTGCGTCCGCACCGGGCGCTGGCGGTGGGCGGGGCCGTGGTGATGGTGGCGGCCACGACGGTGGGGCTGCTGACGCAGCCGCTGCTGGGGCACATCGTCGACCTGGTGACCGACCGGCGCCCGGCGGGGGCGCTGACACTGCCCGCGGTGCTGCTGGTGCTGGTCGCCGTGGCGCAGGGCGTGGCCACCGCCTCCGGCACGTCGCTGGTGTCACGGCTCGGCGAGACCGTGCTGGCCGAGCTGCGCGAGCGCTTCGTCGAGCGCGCGCTGTCGCTGCCGCTGGAGCGCCTGGAGCGGGCCGGTTCCGGCGACCTCAACTCCCGGGTGACGCGGGACGTGTCACGGGTGGCGGACGCGGTGCGCACCGCGCTGCCGGAACTGGTGCGCTCGGGGCTGTCGATCGTGCTGACGCTGGCCGCCCTCGCGGTGCTGGACTGGCGGTTCCTGCTGGCGGCGCTGCTCGCGCTGCCCGTGCAGGCGCACACCGCGCGCTGGTACGTCCGCAACGCCACCCCGCTGTACGCCAAGGAGCGCATCGCCACCGGCGCCCAGCAGCAGCAGTTGCTCGACACCATCGGCGGCGCGGCGACCGTACGGGCCTACCGGTCCGAGGCCGGGCACACCGAGCGGGTCACCGCACGCTCCCGCGCGGCCGTCGACCTGACGCTGCGCGGGGTGCAGCTGGTGCTGCGCTTCTACAGCCGGCTGCACGTGGCCGAGTACACCGGGCTGGCCGCCGTGCTGGTCACCGGTTTCCTGCTGGTGCGCGGCGGCTCCGCGTCGATCGGCACGGCGACGGCGGCGGCCCTGTACTTCCACAGCCTGTTCGGCCCGGTGAACACCGCGCTGGTGCTGCTGGACGACGCACAGTCCGCGACCGCCGCCCTGGCCCGGCTGGTCGGCGTCGTCGACGAGCCGGCGCCCGCCGCCTCCGGAGCCGCGCCGGCCCAGGACGTTCCCGGTGTTCCCGCCGTGACCGTGGAGGGCGTCGGCCACGCCTACGTGCCGGGACGGCCGGTGCTCACTGACGTGGACCTGGTGCTGCGGCCCAAGGAGAGGGTCGCCCTCGTCGGTGCCAGCGGCGCCGGCAAGACCACGCTCGCCAAGATCGTCGTCGGCATCCACCGGCCGTCGTCCGGTCGGGTCGACGTCGGCGGCGGCGAACCCGCGGAGACCGGGCGCACGGTCGCTCTGGTCACGCAGGAGGTGCACGTCTTCTCCGGGCCGCTCTGCGACGACCTGCGCCTGGCCCGACCGGACGCCACCGACGAGGAACTGCGCGAGGCCCTGGAGCGGGTGGGTGCGCTCGGCTGGGCACAGGCGCTGCCCGAGGGCCTCGACACCGTCGTCGGCGAGGGCGGCCACCGCCTGACCGCCGACCGCTCGCAGCAACTCGCCCTCGCCCGGCTGGTGCTGGCCGATCCGCCGGTCGCCGTCCTCGACGAGGCCACCGCGGAGGCCGGCAGCGCCGGCGCCGCGCGGCTGGAGGAGGCCGCCGAGCGCGCGCTGGATGGCCGTACGGCCCTGGTCGTCGCGCACCGGCTCAGTCAGGCCGCCGCCGCCGACCGGGTGGTGGTGATGGAGGAGGGCCGCATCGCCGAGAGCGGCACCCATGACGAACTGCGCGCCGCCGGGGGGCCGTACGCCGCCCTGTGGCAGGCCTGGGCGGAGCACCGCAGCACCCCCCGGCCGTAGCGGCCGCCGCCGCCCCTGAACCAACCCGTCCAGAACCGAAACGAACAGAAGGATCACCCGATGCCCCGCGCCAACAGAGCCACCCGGTTCGCCGGACTGCTCGCCTCCGTACTGATGCTCGTCGGTGCGGTAGCCGCCTGCGGCTCCTCCGACTCGCCCTCCGACGCGTCGAAGCCGGGCTCCGGCTCCACCAAGGCGTCGGCGGGCAACGCCTTCCCCGTCACGATCGCCCACAAGTACGGCAGCACCACGATCAAGTCCGAGCCCAAGCGCGTGGTCACCGTGGGCCTCACCGACCAGGACGCCGTCCTCGCGCTCGGCACCGTCCCGGTCGGCACGACCGAGTGGATCGGCGGCTACAAGGGCGCCTTCGGCCCCTGGGCGCAGGACAAGCTGGGCTCCGCCGCGGCGCCCACGGTCCTGAAGGACACCGGCACCGGGCCGCAGGTCGAGAAGATCGCCGCCCTCAGGCCCGATCTGATCCTCGCCCTGTACTCGGGCCTGACCAAGGCGCAGTACGACACGCTGTCGAAGTTCGCTCCGGTCGTGGCCCAGCCCAAGGAGTTCAACGACTACGGCATCCCGTGGCAGCAGCAGACCGAGACCATCGGCAAGGCGCTCGGCAAGCCCGGGGAGGCCACGAAGCTCGTCGAAGGCGTCGAGGCGAAGTTCGCCGAGGCCAAGAAGGCGCACCCCGAGTTCGCCGGCGCCACCACGGTGATGGCCACCCCGTACGAGGGCACCTTCGTCTACGGCAGCCAGGACGCCCGCTCGCGGCTGCTGGCCGACCTCGGGCTGAAGCTCCCGGCCGACCTGGACAAGGTGATCGGCGACCAGTTCGGCGCCAACATCAGCAAGGAGCGCACCGACCTGCTCGACCAGAGCGTCGCGGTGTGGATCGTGCCCGACACCACCACGGCCGTCGCGAAGCTGCACGAGGACAAGCTGTACGCCGACCTGAAGGTCGTGAAGGAAGGCCGCGAGGTCTTCGTCGAGGAGTCCGGCGACTACGGCAACGCGGTGTCCCTGTCGACCGTGCTGAGCATCCCCTACGTCCTCGACCGCCTCGTCCCGCAGCTCGCCGCCGCGGTGGACGGCGACCCGGCCACGAAGGTGGAACAGCCCGCGTCCTGATCACCGCCGTCCTGCGGTGCTCCGTGCGCCGCCGGGCCGAGGCCGGGCAACCCGGGGCCGGGGCCCGCTCTGCACGCAGAGCGGGCCCCGGCCCGTGTGCCACGCGCTACCGGGCGTCGGTGTCCGGCACGTCCCCGGCGATACGTTCGAGCAGGTCCCGAGCCTCGGCGGTCCGGCGGTGGTCCGGGCCGAACGTCGCCAGGCACGCATCATGCGCGGTCACGGCCCTGCTGAGGGCTTCGCGTTCACGGCCGAGCCCTTGGAGGGCGGTGGCCAGGGCCAGTTCGACCGCACCGGTCTCCGCTCGGTGCTGCTGCGCGGACATGCCGCGGCGCAGGTCGTCGGCGCGTTCCGCCTCGGCGAGTGCCTCTTCGTGACGGGCCTGGGCGTTGAGGCTGCGGGCCAGGCCGAGTCGCAGGACCAGAGCGAACCGGTCATGCTCCGGATGGGCCGCGAGGGCGTCGCGGACGAGGGCCTCCGCTTCCGCGTGACGGCCCTGCGCGGTGAGCGCGAAGACCAGTCCGTTGCGTGCGGCCGCCGCCGTGTTCAGCATGTCCGGGCCGGTGCCGCGGGCCGCTACCCCTACGACGGCCCGGCATTCCGCCTCGCATTCGGCGTGCCGGCCGAGCGCGCTGAGTGCCTGCGCGCGATCCGAACGCAGCTTCAGGGTCAGCATGTGCTCGGCGCCGAAGGTCCTTCCGAACACGGGCAGCAGTTCGTCGTACGCGGTGACGGCCTCGGCGTGACGGCCCTGGGCCCCCACCGCCAGGGCGGCGAAGCTCAGGGCCAGCGGTGCGTACGGGGTGCCGCGCTGCCCGGTCCAGGCAGCCGCCACGGCACGGGCCTCGGTCTCCGCCTCGGCGTAACGCCCCGCCGTGTAGAGCGCGATGACCTCGTCCACGGGGGAACTCGTGGGCCGATCCGCCTCGTGTCGGCCGCGCGGCCGGAAGAGTCTCATGCCCGAAGCGTACGGATCAAGCGCCCGCACCTCCCCATGTGGTGCAGGGACGCACGGGAGGGGCCGCCCCGCGGGGCGGCCCCTCCCGGCCTCTTTCCGTGCGTTCCCGGTCAGCGGCCTTCGACGAGGCTCTTCGGGCGCAGGTCCGTCCAGTTGGTCTCGATGTACTCCAGGCATTCCTGGCGGGCGGCCGGGCCGTGGGCGACGGTCCAGCCGGCCGGGACGGCGACGAAGTCCGGCCACAGGCTGTGCTGGCCCTCGGCGTTGACCAGGACGGAGTAGACGCCGTCGGGGTTCTCGAAGGGGTTGCTGCTCATCGGGTGGTTTCCTTCCGTGTGACCAGGGCCTCAAGGGCCCGGAACCAGGTCTGCGCCAGATCCCGGACGGCCTCCTCGGTGAGGAGTTCGCCGGCGTAGGCCCAGTGGGCGCTCAGCTCGGGGCCGCCGGGGCGGTCCTCGGTGAGGGCGTTGAGGGTGAGGGCGTGGGACATCGGCATCCCGGGGTCGGCGTCGAGGTCGGCGGCGTCGCCCTCCGGCGCGTACGACCAGTCGGCGGCCTCGGGGACGTCGAAGCGGCCCATGTAGTTGAACTCGATCTGCGGCTCGGTGAGCCGGGCCAGCTCCGGACCGGTGACCGGGTTGAGGTACCGCAGCAGGCCGTGTCCGACGCCGCCGGTGGACAGGCCCGTCAGGTGCTCGCGGACGCGGGCGACTGCCTCGTCGGGGTCGGGGCCCGCCGGGCCCGGGTCGAGGCGGACCGGTACGACGCTGGTGAACCAGCCGATGGTGCGGGACAGGTCGGCGTTGCCGGCGAGTTCCTCCTCGCGGCCGTGGCCTTCGAGGTCGACGAGGACGGCGGTGCCGGGCTCCGCGCCGAGCAGGCGGGTCCGCCAGTCGGCGACGGCCTGCGCGAAGGCGGTCAGCAGCACGTCGTTGACGCTCGCGCCGTACGCTGCGGGCACGCGCCCGAGCAGCGGCCCGGTGACCTCGGCGGGCAGGGTCAGCGACAGGTAGCGGGTGCTCTCCACGGTGTCGCGTGCCGTGTCCAGCGGCCGGGCCAGCGGCAGGCCCGCGCCGTCCGCGAGGACCGAGGTCCACCGGGGCAGTTCGTCCTCGCGGGAGGGGTCGAGGGCGCGGGCGGTGAGAAGTTCGGACCAGCGGCGGAAGGAGACGTCCACGGGGGGCAGCTCCGGTGCGCGGCCCGCCGCGACGGCCGCCCAGGCGGTCTCGAGGTCGGGGAGCAGGATGCGCCAGGTCACGCCGTCGACGACGAGGTGGTGCAGGAGCACCAGCAGCCGTCCCGGACGTCCGGGCCCGGCGTCGAACCACACCGCGCGCACCATGTCGCCGGTGTCGGGGTCGAGTCCGGCGCGCGCGGTGACCGCGTGGGCGGAGATCGCCTCCCGCAGCGCGGTGTCGTCCGCGCCGGAGACGTCTGCGCGGGCGAGCCAGGACGCCACGTCGACGGTGCCCGGGGCGGGCACGCGCAGCGCCCACTGCTCGCCGCTGTCGCCCCTGTGGCACGGCTGGGTGCGGGTGCGTTCCAGGCGGGCGCGGAGCATGTCGTGCCGGTCGGCCACGGCGCGCAGGACCGCCAGCAGGCCGTCCTCGTCCAGGTCCGCCGGGGTCTGCAGGAAGGCGGCCTGGTGGTAGCCCCAGATGGGGCCGCCGCGCTCGCGCAGGGCGTGCATGATCGGGGTGAGCGGGACGAGACCGGTGCCGTCGTCGTGGGTGCGGACCAGCTCGTCGCCCGCGAGCGGGACGGCGACCTCGGCGAGCGAGGCCACGTCGCGGTGCTGGAACACCTGACGGGGGGTGATCCGCAGCCCTGCCGCCCGGGCCCGGCTGACGAACTGCATCGCGACGATGCTGTCGCCCCCGAGGGCGAAGAAGTCGTCGTCGGTGCCGACGGCCTCGGCGGGCAGTCCCAGTACCTCGGCGACGAGGCCGCACAGGGTGCGTTCGGTGTCGTTGCCGGGCCTGCGGCCGCCCGTGCCCGCGGTGAAGTCGGGGGCGGGCAGCGCCTTGCGGTCCAGCTTGCCGTTGGACAGCAGCGGCAGCCGCTCCAGGACGACCACGGCGGCCGGGACCATGTACTCCGGCAGGCCCGCCGCCACGTGGGCGCGCAGGGCGGCGGGGTCGGCGGTGCGGCCCCCGGCGGGGACGACGTAGCCGACCAGCTGCCGTACGCGGGGGCGGTCCTCGCGGGCGGTGACGACGACCTGGGCGACGGTGCCGTGCGCGGCGAGGGCGGTCTCGACCTCGGCGAGCTCGACCCGGTAGCCGCGGATCTTGACCTGGTCGTCGGAGCGGCCGGCGTACTCCAGCTGCCCTTCCTCCGTCGACCGCGCGAGGTCGCCGGTGCGGTACATCCGGGCGCCGGGCGGGCCGTACGGGTCGGCGACGAAGCGCTCGGCCGTCAGGTCGGGGCGGCCCAGGTAGCCGCGGGCGAGCCCGGCGCCGGACAGGTACAGCTCGCCGGTGACGCCGGGCGGGACCATGCGCAGCGAGCCGTCCAGGACGTAGGCCCGCGTGCCCCGCACGGCGCGGCCCACGACGGGCCGGTCGCTGTCGGCGACCCGCCCGACGAGGGCGTCGACGGTGGCCTCGGTGGGCCCGTACAGGTTGAAGGCCTCGGTGGACTCCAGCGCCGCCAGGCGCGACCAGAGGGCGTCCGGCACGGCCTCGCCGCCGACGCCGACCACCGCCAGCGGACAGTTCCCGTCGCGGATCAGTCCGGCTTCCGCCATCTGGGCGAGCAGCGACGGGGTGACCTCGATGAAGTCCAGCCCCTCGGCGCGGATCAGGGCGGCGAGCTGCTCCGCGTCGCGGCGCGTCTCGTCGTCCACGATGTGCAGCGCGTGCCCGTCCAGCAGCCACAGCTGCGGCTGCCAGGACGCGTCGAAGGAGAACGACCAGGCGTGGCCGACCCGCAGGTGGCGGCGCCCGGTCAGCTCCTTGGCGCGGTCGTGGAGGTCGTGGCGGTGGCTGTGGAAGAGGTTGGCGAGACTGCGCTGGGTGACGACGACGCCCTTGGGGCGGCCCGTCGAGCCCGAGGTGTAGATGACGTACGCCGGGTGGTCGGGGGCCGGTGCCTGCGGGGCCGCCTCGGGCAGCCCGTCGAGGGCGTCCAGGTGCAGCACCGGGACGCCGGTGTCCGGCAGGGACGCGGCGAGTTCCCGCGTGGTGAGGATCAGCCGCGGCGCCGCGTCGGCGAGCATGTCGAGCACGCGGTCGGCGGGCAGGTCGGGGTCGACGGGCAGGTAGGCGGCGCCCGCCGTCATGACGGCCAGGATCGCCGTGATGTGGTCGGCGGTACGGGGCAGCGCCAGCGCCACGATGCCCTCGGGGCGCGCGCCCGCGCCGGCCAGCACGCGGGCCAGCCGGTCGGTGCGTGCGGCCAGTTCGGCGAAGGTCCACGTCACGGACGGGTCGGTGACGGCGACCGCGTCCGGGGACGCGGCGGCCTGCGCCGCGAAGAGGGCGGGGACGGTGGCGTGGCCGGCCCGCGGGAGCAGGGCCGTGTCGTTCCAGGTCTCCAGCAGCAGGCGCCGGTCGGCGTCGCTGAGGATGTCGATGCGGCCGACGGCGGCGTCCGGGTCGGCGGCCATCGCCGACAGGACGGAGAGCATCGCCGAGGCGATGCGCCCGGCGGCGGCCGGGGTGAACAGGTCGGGGCGGAACTCGGCCGTCAGGCGCAGGCGTTCGTCGGGTTCGACGGCCCAGGCGAACGGGTAGTGCGTGGAGTCCTCGTGCTCGCGCACCGACAGGCGCAGGGCTGCCTCGTCGACGCCCCCCGTCTCCTCCGCCACCGGGTAGGACTCGAAGACCATCAGCGTGTCGAAGAGGTCGCCGAGCCCGGCGCCGCGCTGGATGTCGGCGAGGCCCAGGTGCTGGTGCGGCAGCAGGCGTGACTGCTCGTCCTGGAGGCGGTCCAGCAGGGCGCCGACCGGCTCCTGCGGGTGCAGCCGGACGCGTACGGGCACGGTGTTGATGAACAGGCCGATCATGGACTCGACGCCGTCCAGCTCCGGCGGACGGCCCGCGACCGTCGCGCCGAACACCACATCGTCGCGGCCGGTCAGCCGGGACAGCACGACCGACCAGGCGGCCTGCACGAGGGTGTTGACGGTGAGCCCGCGGCGCCGGGCGAGCGCGCCCAGCGCCCCCGTCAGCTCCTCGTCGGCCTCGACGGTGTGGGTGAGCGGCACGACCGGCGCCCGGCCTGCGTCGGCGGGCACCAGGTGGGTGGGCTCCTCCAGCGCGTCCAGGGCCGCGGCCCAGGCGGCCGCGGAGGCCGCCGTGTCCTGCGCGGCGAGCCAGCGCAGGTAGTCGCGGTAGGGGGCGCCGGCGGGCGGGGTGGCCCCGTCGTAGAGGGCGGTCAGCTCCGCCATCAGGCGGGGCACCGACCAGCCGTCGAGCAGCAGGTGCTGGTGGGACAGGACGAGGCGGTGGGCTCCCTCGCCCGTCCTGGCCAGCAGCAGCCGCAGCAGCGGCGGTTCGGCGGGGTCGAAGCGGCGGCGTTCCTGCAGCAGCAGACGCTCCCACTCCTGCCCGGCGTCCGGGACGGCGGTGAGGTCGACGTGGCGCCACGGCAGCGGCACCGAGCGCGGCACGACGGCCACCGGGCGGCCGGAGGACAAGTAGCGGAAGCCCGCGCGCAGGCTCTCGTGCCGGTCGAGCAGGGCCTGCCCGGCGGCGCGCAGCCGCTCGGGGTCGGGCTCGCCCTCGATGTCGTACGACACCTGGACGGTGTAGACATCGGGGCCCTGGTCGCCGGAGTCGAAGGAGGCGTGGAAGAGCAGGCCGGCCTGGAGCGGGGTGAGCGGCAGCAGCTCGGCCGCTCCGGCGCCGGGAAGTTCGGCGCGCTCGGCGTCGGTGAGGCCGGGCAGCAGCTCGTTGTCGTCGGCGGTGTCCTCGCGGACGGTGTCGACGGCGACGGCCGCCAGGCCCGCGGGGGTCTTGTGGCGGAAGACGTCGCGCGGCGTGATCGTCAGCCCGGCGGCGCGGGCCCGGACCACGAGCTGCATGGCGACGATGCTGTCGCCGCCGAGGGTGAAGAAGTCGTCGTCGGCGCCGACCCGTTCGAGGCCGAGGACGGCGGCGACGAGCTCGCACATGCGCTCCTCGCGCGGGGTGCGGGGCGCGGTCGCGGTGACCTGGGCGGCGAAGTCCGGCGCGGGCAGGGCCGCGCGGTCGAGCTTGCCGTTCGGCGTGAGCGGGAGCTCGTCCAGGACCACGAAGGCGGCGGGCACCATGTGCTCCGGCAGCGCGGCGGCCGCGTGGGCGCGCAGCGCCGCCGTGCCGGCGTCCCGTCCCGGGGCGGGGACGACGTACGCCACCAGGCGCTCGTCGCGCAGCAGGACGGTGGCCGAGGCGACCGCGGGATGCCCGGTCAGCACTCCCTCGATCTCGCCCGGTTCGACGCGGAAGCCGCGCAGCTTGACCTGGTCGTCGACGCGGCCCAGGTAGTCCAGCTCTCCCTCGCGCGTCCAGCGCGCCAGGTCGCCGGTGCGGTACATCCGGCTCCCTGGCTCCCCGTACGGGTCGGCGACGAACCGTTCGGCGGTCAGCCCGGGCCGGCCGAGGTAGCCGCGCGCCAGCTGCACGCCCGCGAGGTACAGCTCACCCGGCACGCCCGGGGGAACCGGGCGCAGCGAGGCGTCCAGCACATAGGTGCGGGTGTTCCACACCGGGCGGCCGATCGGGACGGCGGTGGCCCCCGGCGTGACGTGCCGGGCGGTGACGTCGACGGACGCCTCCGTGGGGCCGTACAGGTTGTGCAGCCCGGCCGTGCCCAGCACCTCGTGGAAACGGGCGGCGAGCGGGGCGGGCAGCGCCTCGCCGCTGCAGACCACACGGCGCAGCCCCGTGCAGCCGGCCGCGGCCGGCTCGTCGAGGAAGGCGCGCAGCATCGACGGCACGAAGTGCGCCGTGGTGACGCCGCTGTCCTGGATCAGCCTGGCGAGGTAGGCCGGGTCCTTGTGGCCCTCGGGGCGGGCCACGACGAGCGTCGCGCCGGTGATCAGCGGCCAGAAGAACTCCCAGACCGACACGTCGAAGCTCGACGGCGTCTTCTGCAGCACGCGGTCGTCGGCGGTCAGGCCGTAGGTGTCCTGCATCCACAGCAGGCGGTTGACGATGCCCTCCTGCGGTATGACGACGCCCTTGGGGCGGCCGGTCGAGCCGGAGGTGTAAATGACGTAGGCGGGCCGGCGCGGGTCGTACGCCTGCGGGAGCGGGCCGGTGGCGGCGTCCGCCGCCGCGGCGCCGTCGGCGTCGACCAGGAGGCGCGGCGCGTCGGTGTCCGGCAGGTCGACGCCGTCGGTGGTCACCACGCACACCGGACGGGCGTCGGCGAGCATGAACGCCAGCCGCTCCGCCGGGTAGTCGGTGTCGAGCGGCAGGTAGGCGCCGCCCGCGCGGTGGACGGCGAGCAGGGTGACGACCAGGGCCGCCGAACGCGGCAGCGCGACGGCCACCGTGGACTCCGGGCCGACGCCCGCGCCCGCGAGGACGTGGGCGAGGCGTTCGACGCGGGCCTCCAGCTCCGCGTACCCGACCGGGGTGTCCTCCACCAGCAGCGCGGGCGCGGACGGGGTCGCGGCGGCCTGGGCGCGGAACAGCTCGGGGAGGGTGAGGCCGGGCACGGCGTGGCCGGTGGCGTTCCACTCCCCCAGGACGCGGGTGCGTTCGTCGTCCTCCAGTACGTCCAGGTGCCCGACGGGCCGCTCGGGTGCGGCGGCGGCCTGCTCCAGCAGGCGTTCCATGCGGCGGGCGAGGAGTTCGGCGGTCGGCCGGTCGAAGAGGTCGGCGCTGTACTCGATCCAGCCCTGGATGCCGTTGCCCTCGCCCTGCTCGACGAAGTCGAAGCTGAGGTCGAACTTGGCGGTGTCCTGGCCGACCGGCTCCGGGCGTGCGGTGAGGCCCGGCAGCACGGGGGTGCCGGCGCGCTCGGCGAGATGGACGACCATCACCTGGAAGAGCGGGTGCCGGGCCAGCGAACGGCCCGGGTTGAGGGCTTCGACCAGCCGCTCGAAGGGCAGCTCCTGGTGCTCGTACGCGGCGAGGTCGGCCGTCCGGACGCGGCGCAGCAGCTCCGCGAAGCCGGGCTCGCCGGACAGGTCGGTGCGCAGCACGAGGGAGTTGACGAAGAAACCGACGAGGTCCTCCAGGCGCTCGTCCGCGCGTCCGGAGACGGGCGCGCCGAGCGGGATGTCCTCGCCCGCGCCGAGCCGGTGCAGCAGGGCGGCGACGGCGGCCTGGGAGACCATGAACATGCTGGCGCCCTCGCGGCGGGCGAGCGCGCGCAGGGCGCGTTCCAGCTCGGGCCGGATCGTGAAGCCCACGGTGCCGCCGGTGTGCGAGGACTCCTGGGGGCGCTGCCGGTCGGTGGGCAGCGCCAGTTCCTCGGGGAGGCCGCGCAGGGTCTCCGTCCAGTAGGCGAGCAGGCCGTCGCCGGAGTGCTCCAGCAGCTCGCGCTGCCAGAGCGTGTAGTCGGCGTAACTCACCGGCAGCGGCCCCCAGTCGGGGCCGTGGCCCGCGGCGCGCGCGGCGTAGGCGGTGCCGAGGTCGGCGAGCAGGGCCCGGTCGGACCACTCGTCGGTGGCGATGTGGTGCAGCACGAGCAGCAGCAGGTGCTCGTCAGGACCGGTCGCGGACAGGTGGGCGCGCAGCGGCAGTTCGCGTTCCAGGTCGAACGGCCGTACGGCGATCCGGGGCAGCTCGTCCGGGGCCGCGGTGCCGAGCGTCACGCGCGCCCGCTCCGGCGCCAGGACGTGCTGGTGGGGCACGCCGTCCACGGCCGGGAAGAGCGTGCGCAGGGTGGTGTGGCGGGCGACGAGGTCGTTCAGCGCCGCCTCCAGCGCGGCACGGTCCAGGGCGCCGGTCAGGCGCCAGGCGGCCGGGAGGTTGTACGAGGGGTCGGCGGCGTCGACCTGGTGCAGCAGCCACAGCCGGCACTGGGCCGAGGAGAGCGGCAGCCGCTCGGGCAGGGCGCGGCCCGCGGTCAGGGCCGGACGCTCCTGCGCGCCCTGACCGTCCAGCAGGGCGGCGAGCCGGGCGACGGTGGGCGCGTCGAAGACGGCGCGCAGCGTCACCCCGATACCGAGCGCGGTACGGATGCGGCTGATCAGGCGCATCGCGAGCAGCGAGTGGCCGCCGAGGACGAAGAAGTCGTCGTCGATGCCGACCCGTTCCAGGCCCAGCACGGCGGCGAACTGCTCGGCGAGCAGCTCTTCACGCGGGGTGCGGGGCAGCCGTCCGCCGACCGCCGACGACAGGTCGGGCGCGGGCAGCGCGGCCCGGTCCAGCTTGCCGTTGACGGTGCGCGGCAGCGCCGCCAGGTGCACGAACGCGGCGGGCACCATGTGCTCGGGCAGCGCGGCGGCGACACGGGCGCGCAGCGCGGCGGGGTCGGGCTCGTGGCCGGGATCGTGGCCGGGGGCGGGGACGACGTACGCGACGAGGCGCGGCACGCCGGGGGTGTCCTCGCGGACGACGACGGCGGCCGTGGACACACCGGGATCGGCGGTGAGGACGGACTCGATCTCACCGGGCTCCACGCGGAAGCCGCGGATCTTGACCTGGTCGTCGGTACGGCCCAGGTACTCAAGGGTGCTGTCGGCCCGGCGTCGCGCCAGGTCGCCCGTGCGGTACATGCGCTCGCCGGGGGTGCCGTACGGGTCGGCCACGAACCGCTCGGCCGTCAGGTCCGGCCGGCCGAGGTAGCCGCGGGCCAGGCCCGCTCCGGCGAGGTAGAGCTCGCCTGGCACGCCGAGCGGTGCCGGGCGCAGCCGCTCGTCGAGGACGTACGCGCGGGTGTTGTCCAGCGGCGCCGCCCACTCCCGGGCCCCGCTGTGGCGTCCGTAGGCGTCGACGGAGGCCTCGGTGGGCCCGTACAGGTCGTGCACCTGGGTGCCGGGGAGCTCGGACAGCCGCTGCCACAGGGCGGGCGGGGTGGCCTCGCCGCCGACGGTGAGGACGGCGGGCGCGTAGCCGCCCGCGGCGAGGAAGCCGTGGTGGGTCAGCTCGCCCAGGTAGGTCGGGGTGAGGTCGACGTAGTCGGCTCCGGTCTCCGCCAGGTGCGCGAGGAGCGCGGCCGGTTCCGTCATCGTGGTCTCGTCCACGACGTGCAGTTCGTGGCCCGCCAGCAGCCACAGCAGCGGGTCCCAGGAGGCGTCGAAGCTGAACGAGGCGGTGTGCGCGGCCTTCAGGACGTCGCGGCCGGTGGCACGGACCGCCGGTTCGACCATGTCGCGCAGGTGGGCGCCGAAGAGGTTGGACAGGCCCCGGTGGGTGCCGACGACGCCCTTGGGGGTACCGGTGGAGCCGGAGGTGTAGATGGTGTATGCGGCCCCCAGCGCCGGGTACCCGGCCGGGCGTGCGAACTCGGCTTCGGGCAGCGGCCCGTCGAGCAGCAGCCGCGCGACGCCCGGCGTTGCCGGAAGGCGTTCGGCGAGGTCGGCGGTGGTGAGCAGGCAGACCGGGCCCGCGTCGCGGAGCATGAACTCCAGCCGGTCGGCGGGCAGGGCGGGATCGAGCGGCAGGTAGGCGGCGCCCGAGGCGAGCACGCCGAGGATCGCCGGGACCATGGCGTGCCGCGGCAGCGCGAGGGCCACCACCGTGCCCTCGGCCGCGCCGTGCGCACGGACCAGGCCGGCCAGGGCGCCGACCCGGTCGCCCAGTTCGGCGAAGGTCAGCGTGCCGGGGGCGGTCACCACGGCCGTCCGCTCCGGGTGGGCCCGGACGGTGTCGGCGAGTATCTCGGGCACCGCCCGGGTCTCCGCGCCGTGCCGCGCGGTGTCGTTCCAGGCGACGGCGGCGGCCTCGTGCTCGGCGGGCGTGAGCAGGTCGAACTCCGCCAGCGGGAGGTCCGGGTGGGCCGCGGCCTGCCGCAGCAGCAGGACCAGCCGGGCGACGAGCAGCGCGGCGGTGGCCTCGTCGGCCAGGTCGGTCGCGTACTCCAGCAGCAGAGCCAGCGGGTGTGCCTCGCCGTGGTCGACGAAGGTGAAGTCGAGGTCGAACTTGGCCGTGCCGGTGTCCATGTCGAACCACTCGGTGGGCAGCCCGAAGACGTCGGGGTCGCCGTCCGGGCGGTGGTGGTAGCCCAGCATCACCTGGAACAGTGGGTTGCGGCCCGCCGCGCGCGGCGGGTTCACCGCCTCCACGACCCGGTCGAAGGGCATGTCCTGGTGCTCGAAGGCTTCCAGAGCCGACTCGCCTACCCGGCCCAGCAATTGACGGAACGTCAGCGCGTCGCCGGACAGGTCGGTGCGCAGCACGAGGGTGTTGACGAAGAAGCCGACGAGGTCGTCGAGGCCGCTGTCGGTACGGCCGGCGATGGGCGCGCCGAGCGGGACGTCCTCGCCCGCGCCGAGCCGGTGCAGCAGCGCGGCGGTGGCGGCCTGGAACAGCATGAACATGCTGGTGCCGGTCGCGGTGGACAGCTCCCGCAGTTCCCGGCCCAGTTCCACGGGCACCTCACCGTGCACGATCGCGCCGGCGCCGGTGGGCGCGGCGGGACGCGGCCGGTCGAGCGGCAGCGCCAGCTCCTCGGGCAGGTCGCGCAACCGCTCGGTCCAGTAGGCGAGCTGTGTGTCACCGACGGTGCCGAGCAGGCGCTCCTGCCAGAGGGTGTAGTCCGCGTACTGGACGGGCAGCGGCTGCCAGGCCGGGGCGGAGCCCGCGGCGCGGGCGGTGTAGGCGGCGGTCAGGTCCGCCATGAAGGGGCGGTCGGACCACTCGTCGGTGGTGATGTGGTGCAGTACGACGGCCACCACGTGGTCGTCGGCGCCGACCCGGAACACCTCGCAGCGCAGCGGCAGTTCCGTCGCCAGGTCGAAGGGGCGGCGCTGGGCGGCCTCGATCAGCCCCGGGAGCTCGGACCCGGCGCAGTCGGCGACGCTGAACCCGGGCAGCGCCTCGGCGGCGGGGACGATCCGCTGGTACGGCTCGCCGTCCTGCTCGCCGATCAGGGTGCGCAGCGCCTCGTGGCGCCCCGCGACATCGCCCAGGGCCCGGCGCAGGGCGTCGGTGTTCAGGGCGCCGCGCAGCCGGAACACGAGCGGGAAGTTGTACGCGGCGCCGCCGCCGGTGAGGCGTTCCACCAGCCACAGGCGGCGCTGCGCGGCGGAGAGCGGGACGAGGGCGGGCCGTTCGGCGGCCGCGGTGAGCGCGGGGCGGGCGGGCCGTCCGGCGTCGGCGCGCTCCGCGAGCCGGGCGGGCGTCGGGGCCTCGAAGAGGTCGCGGATGGCGAGTTCGGCGCCGAGCTCGGTGCGGGCCCGGCTGACCAGGCGGGTGGCGAGCAGCGAGTGGCCGCCCAGGTCGAAGAAGTCGTCCTCGGCGCCCACCGACGGCAGGGCCAGCACCTCGGCGAACAGACGGCACAGCACCTCTTCCTGCGGGGTGCGCGGTCCGCGTCCGCCGCCGAGGGCCACGGCCGGCTCGGCGTCGGGCAGCGCCCGCACGTCGAGCTTGCCGTTGGCGTTCATCGGCAGCCGGTCGAGGGTGACGAAGGCGGCCGGGACCATGTACTCGGGCAGTTCGCGCTTCAGGTCCTCGCGCAGCACGCGGACCAGGGCGCTCGCGTCGCGGCCCGCCGCCGGGTCGTTGGCGTACGGGGCGCTGCCGCCGCCCGGCCGGTACAGGCCGGCGGTCGTGCCGGTGGTGCCGGCCGGGACGAGGACGGCCTCGTAGGTGCCGGCTTCGGCACCCCACGTCGTGAGCACGCGGCAGCCGAGGTCGGCGGCCAGTTCGTGCAGGGTCTCCGGGTCGACGCCGTCCGGACGGACGCGGCCGTCCGGCACACCGGTGAGGCGCAGCCGTTCGGGCCGCTCCCCGCGCAGCCGCTCGGCAAGACCGGGCGACCACGCCGCCACGGACTCATCGCCCAGCCGCACGGAGGCCTCGCCGCGGTAGAGCACGGCGTCGTAGCGGTGCCGGGTCAGCTCGTTGTGGTGGCGTCCGCGCTTGGTGCGCAGGTCGAGGCCGTAGCCGAGGTGCGCGAAGAAGTCGGGGTCGACCAGGAGTTCCTTCTCCAGGCGCAGGCCGCGTTCCACGGCCCGCTCGAACTCCGCTCCGCCGGTGCCCCGGGCGCGCTGGATCTCGGTGTGGAAGGTGCGGGCGAGCCGCAGGTTGCGGACGTCGCCGACGAAGAGCGCGCCGCCGGGGACGAGCAGCTCCATGGCTCCGCGCACGACCGACTCCAGGTAGGCCACGCTGGGGAAGTACTGGATGACGGAGTTGATGACGATCGTGTCGAAGTACCCGGTGGGCAGCCCCTGCAGGTCGTCGGCGGGACGGCAGCGCAGCTCCACCTTGGCGGCGAGCTCCGGGTCCCGCCGCAGCTCCTCGCCGATCTTGCGGATGACGGGGGCGGCGAAGTCGGTGGCCCAGTAAGCCTCGGCTTCCGGGGCCAGCCGGGACAGCAGCAGGCCGGAGCCGACGCCGATCTCCAGGACGCGGCGCGGGCGCAGTTCGCGGATGCGGGCGAGGGTGGCCTCGCGCCACTCGTGCATGTCCTCGAAGGGGATGGGCCGCCCGTCGTAGGAGCTGTCCCAGCCCGCGTACTCCTCGGTGAAGACGGCGGTGGAGATCTCCTCGTACTCGTCGGAGTAGATCTCCTGCCACTCGCCGACCTGGGCGCGCTCGGTGGACTCGCGTTCGGCGGCCTCGGCGGGGGCGGGGACGACGTAGCCGATCAGCCGGTCGTCGCGGACGACGACGGCGGCCTGCGAGACGCGCGGGTGGCGGCTGAGGGCGGTCTCGATCTCGCCGGGCTCGACGCGGTAGCCGCGGATCTTGACCTGGTCGTCGGTACGGCCAAGGAAGTCCAGGTTGCCATCGGCATTGCGCCGCACCAGGTCGCCAGTGCGGTACATCCGCTCGCCGGGCTCGCCGAAGGGGTCGGCGACGAACCGCTCGGCGGTCAGGCCGGGCCGGTCCAGGTAGCCGCGGGCCAGGCCGACACCCGCGATGTACAGCTCGCCGGGGACGCCGTCGGGCACCGGGCGCAGCCAGGCGTCGAGGATGTGGGCGCGGGTGCCGCGGATGGGGCGGCCGACAGTGGGCGTGGCGCTGTCGTGGGTGCCGCCGCCGAGGGTGTTGATGGTGTACTCGGTCGGGCCGTACAGGTTGTAGCCGTAACTCCCCGGGGTGTCGCGCAGCCGCGTCCAGACCGTCTCGGGGACGGCTTCGCCGCCGAGCAGCACCAGCGGCGGGACGTGCCCTTCGAGCAGGCCCTCCTCGATGAGCAGCCGGGCGTAGGTCGGAGTGACGTTGACGACGTCGATGCGGTGCCGCTCGCAGTAGGCGGTCAGCGCGTGGGCGTCACGCCGCAGCTCCTCGTCGCAGACGTGCACTTCGTGACCCTCGACGAGCCACAGCAGCTCCTCCCACGACATGTCGAAGGCGAAGGAGACGGTGTGCGCGACGCGCAGCCGCCGGCCCCCCGCCGCGGCGATCGCCGGCTCGAAGATCTCCTTCTGGTGGTTGAGCTGCATGTTCGTAAGGCCCCGGTAGGGGGTGACGACGCCCTTGGGGCGGCCGGTGGAGCCCGAGGTGTAGATGACGTACGCGGGGTGCTCCAGGCTGAAGTCCGCGACGACCGGGGCGTCGGACAGCTCCGCCAGCTCGTCGGCGACGGCCGGGTCGTCGAGCAGGACCCGCGGGGTGCCGGCGTCCAGGGTGGCCGAGACAGCCGCGTGGGTCAGGAGCAGCAGGGGCCGGGCGTCCTCCAGCATCAGGGAGAGCCGGTCGGCCGGGTGGTCCAGCTCCAGCGGCAGGTAGGCGGCGCCGGTCCGCAGCACCGCGAAGAGGGCCACGACCATCTCCGCGGAGCGGGGCAGGCCGAGCGCGACGACCTTCTCCGGGCCCGCGCCGCGGGCGAGCAGCAGCCGGGCGGTGCGGTTCACGGCGGCGTCGAGTCCGGCGTAGGTGAGGGTGCGCTCGCCGAAGACGAGGGCGGTGGCGTCCGGGGTGCGGGCGGCCTGCGCGGCGAGGAGGTCGGCGATGGTCTCGGTGGGCTCCGGGACCCGGCTGCCGGTCCACTCCCGCTCCAGGGCCGCGTGTTCGGCGGGCAGCAGCGGGTCGAGACGGCCGACGGGGGCCGTCAGGTCCTGCGCCATGCCCTCCAGCAGGACGGTGAAGCGGTCCAGCAGCGCGCGGGCGGCCTCGTGCGGGACGACGTCGGGCCGGTGCGCGAGGGTGACCAGGACGCGCTGCCCCGGCGTCACGATCAGGTTGACGGGGTAGTGCGTGGCGTCGGCGTTGGCGACGGCGGTGGCGCCGTGCTCGGCGCGCAGCCGCTCCAGCCGGTCCTCGGTGTCGTTGTTGCGCAGCACGAAGAGGGTGTCGAACAGCCGCCGGTGTCCGGTCTCGGCCTGCAGCACACCCAGGCCCAGGTACTCGTACGGCATCAGTTCCAGGCGCTCGCCCTGGATGCGCCGCAGCAGGTCGAGGACGGGTTCCGCCGGGTCGAGGGCGACGCGGGCGGGCACCGTGTTGAGGAACATGCCGATGACGTTCTCCACGTCCGGCACCTCGGCCGGCCGGCCCGCGACGGTCGTGCCGAACACGACGTCGGTGCGGCCGGTCGCCGAGGCCAGGGTCAGGCCCCAGGCGGCGTTGAGCACCGTGTTGAGGGTGAGGCCGTGGGCGCGGGCCCGCTCGCGCAGCGAGTCGCCGAGCTCCGCGGGGAGCAGCGCGTCCAACTGCTCGGGGATGACGGGTTCCAGGCCCGCGTCGGCAACGGCCGGCACGAGCAGGGTGGGCTCCTCCAGGCCGGCCAGCGCGGCGCGCCAGGCGGCGGTCGCGGCGGCGTCGTCCTGGGTGCCGAGCCAGGCCAGGTAGTCCCCGTACGAGCCGGGGCGCGGCAGGCTGGTGTCGTCCCCGCCGGTCGCGTAGAGGGCGAAGAGCTGGTCGAGGAAGAGCCAGGCGGACCAGCCGTCCCACAGGATCAGGTGGCGGCCGATGACGAGGCGGTCGCCGAGCTCCGCGCCGCGGCGTACGAGCAGCATGCGGAACAGGGGCGGCGCGGACAGGTCGAAGCGGCGGGTGCGCTCCTCGTCCATCAGGGCGCGCAGCCGCGCCTCCTGCTCGGCGGCGGGCAGCGCCGACAGGTCGACCGTCTCCAGCGGCACTTCGGGCTCGGCGACGATGAACTGCACGGGCTGGCGCAGCCCGTCGCTGGTGAACCCGGCGCGGAGCCCCGGGTTGCGGTCGAGCAGGGTGCGGGCGGCGGCGCGCAGCCGGTCCTCGTCCAGGCGCTCGGCGAAATCGAAGGTCTCGTGGACGGTGTAGACGTCCAGGGCGCCGTCGTCGTAGGCGGAGTGGAAGAACAGGCCTTCCTGGAGCGGGGCGAGCGGCCAGATCCCGGCGACCGCTCCCCCGGCGGTGCGGTGGACGCGCTCGGTCTCCCCGGGCGTCAGCTCGGGGCGGACCGGCCCGGTGCGCTCCACGGCGGCGGCGCCGGTGCGGGCGGCCAGGGCGAGGGCGGCGGGGGTGCGGTGCTCGAAGACGTCGCGCGGGGTCAGTTCGAGACCGGCGGCGCGGGCGCGGCTGGCGACGCCTATGGAGCTGATGCTGTCGCCGCCGAGGAGGAAGAAGTCGTCGTCGGGGCCGGCGTCCGGCAGGCCGAGGACGGCCGCGAAGACCTCCGTCAGCGTGCGCTCGCGGCCGGTGCGCGGAGCGCGGGCGGGGGCGCGCTCGGCCTCGGCCGCGGGCAGCGCGGCGCGGTCCAGCTTGCCGCTGGGGGTCAGCGGCAGCGCGTCCAGCACGACGAAGGCGTCCGGGACGAGCGGCGCGGGCAGCAGCTCGGCCACGGCGGCGCGCAGGGCGGCGGTGTCCGGGCGGGAGTCGCGCGTCGGGACGACGTACGCCACGAGGCGCTGCTCGCGGACGGTCACCGCGGCCTGGGCGACCTCCGGGAGCCGGACGAGGGCGGCCTCGGTCTCGCCGGGCTCGATGCGGTTGCCGCGCAGCTTGACCTGGCGGTCGGTGCGGCCCAGGTACTCCACGACACCTCCCCCGGCCTCCGGCCGGGGGGACCCCCAACGCCGGCGCACGAGGTCGCCGGTGCGGTACATCCGCTCGCCGGGCGCGCCGTACGGGTCGGCGACGAAACGCTCGGCGGTGAGCGCGGAGCGGCCGTGGTAGCCGCGGGCGAGCTGCACACCGGTCAGGTAGAGCTCGCCGGGCACGCCGTCCGGCACCGGGCGCAGGCAGGCGTCCAGCACGCGCAGGCCCGTGTTCCACACCGGGCGGCCGATGGGCACGGTGGTGTCCGGGGCGCCGTCGAAGGCGTGGTGGGTGACGTCGACGGCGGCCTCGGTGGGCCCGTAGAGGTTGTGCAGCGGCACCCCGGTGAGCGCCTGCCAGCGCGCGGCGGCGGCGCCGGGCAGGGCCTCGCCGCTGCTGAGCACGCGGCGCAGGCTCGCCGCCCACGAGGCGTCGGCGGTCACCTCCGGCGTGCTGAGGAACGCCTCCAGCATGGAGGGCACGAAGTGCAGGGTGGTGACGCCCTGTTCGCGGACGAGCCCGGCGAGGTAGGCCGGGTCGCGGTGCCCGTCGGGCCGGGCGAGGACGACGGCGGCGCCCTCGCACAGCGGCCAGAAGAACTCCCACACACTGACGTCGAAGCTGGACGGGGTCTTCTGCAGGACGCGGTCGTCGGCCGTCAGGCCGTACTCGCCCTGCGTCCACGCGAGGCGGTTGACCACGGCGCGGTGGGTGACGACCACGCCCTTGGGGCGGCCGGTGGAGCCGGAGGTGTAGATCAGGTACGCCGGGTCGTCGGGCCGGGCCGCCGCACCGGCACCGTTCCCCTGGGCATCTTCGGCGGGGGCGTCGACCAGCAGCGGCGTCAGGCCCTCCACGGCGGGCAGCCGCGGGGCGTCGGCCGCCGTGGTGACGACGGTGGTGGCGCCGGAGTCGGCGAGCATGTAGGCGACGCGCTCGGCGGGGTAGTCCAGGTCGACAGGCAGGTAGGCCGCGCCGGACTTGAGGACGCCGAGCAGCGCCACCATGAGGTCCGCCGAGCGGGGGACGGCGACGGCGACGAAGCCCTCCGGTCCGGCGCCGCGGGCGCGCAGCCGCGCGGCCAGCGCCTCGGCGCGCGCATCGAGTTCGGCGTACGTCAGGGTGGTGTCGCCGTACACGACGGCGGTCGCGCCGGGGGTACGGGCGGTCTGCGCGGCGATGGCGGCGGGCAGTGTCGTGGCCGGGACGTCGCGGACGGCGCCGTCGAGGTGGGCGGTGGCGTGCTCGTGCGGGGTGAGCAGGTCGACGGAGCCGACCGGGCGGCCGGGATCGTCGGCGATGGCTTCCAGCAGCAGCGTGAGCCGGTCGCCGAGGGCGCGGACGGCCTCGGCGTCGATCCGGCGCGCGTGGTGCTTGAGCCGCAGGTCCATGCGGCGGCCGGGCTTCACGATGAGCGCGAGCGGATAGTGCACGGTGTCGTGGAAGGCGTGGCCGCTGACGCGTACGGTGCCCGAGGGGTCGGCGAGGCCGGTCTCGGCGGGGTAGTTCTCGAAGACGACGAGGGTGTCGAAGAGTTCGCCGCCGCCCGCGTGCCCGGCGGCCCGCTGGATCTCGGCGAGGCCGAGGTGCTGGTGGTCGAGCAGGGTGCTCTGCTCGTCCTGGAGGCGGCGTAGCAGCGTGCCGAGGCCGGCGGCCGGGTCCCAGGCGAGCCGGGTCGGCAGGGTGTTGATGAACAGGCCGACCATGGAGTCGATGCCGTCGACGGCGGCGTCGCGGCCGGAGACGGTGGTGCCGAAGACGACGTCCTGCTGTCCGGTCAGCCGGCCCAGCAGCAGGCCCCAGGCGCCCTGCACGACGGTGCCGAGGGTGACACCGAGCTCGCGGGCACGGGCCGCGAGGCGGGCCGTGACGCGCTCGGAGAGCTCCACGCGGACCTGTGCGGGCTCGACCGGGCCGCCGTCGGCGGGCGCGTCCACCAGACGCGTGGGGCCTTCGAGACCGGCGAGCGCGGTACGCCACGCGGCGCGGGCGGCGTCCCGGTCGGCAGCGGCGATGCGCCGCAGGTAGCCGGCGTACGCGGGCACCGCGGGCAGCGGCGCCGGGTCGTCCGCGTACAGGGCCATCAGCTCGCGGTGGAGGACGGGCAGCGACCAGCCGTCCGCGACGATGTGGTGGAACGTCAGCAGCAGGCGGCTGCGGTCCGCGCCCAGGCGGACGAGCGCGCAGCGCAGCAGCGGCGGCCGCGCGAGGTCGAACAGCCGGGACCGCTCGTCGGCGGCGACGGCGTCCGCGAGGCCGCGGCGCGCGCCGTCCTCCTGCGCGGACAGGTCGACCTCGCGCCAGGGCAGCACGGCGCCACTGGTGACGACCTGGACGGGCCGGCCGTCGGGGAGCTGGCGGAAGCAGGCGCGCAGCGGGGCGTGCCGCTCCAGGAGACGTTCCATGGCGCGCCGCAGGGCGGCGCCGTCGACCGGTCCTGACAGCTCCACGGCCTGCTGCACGACGTAGGCGTCGTGGTCGGCGCCGTCGACGAGGGCGTGGAAGAAGAAGCCCTCCTGCAGCGGGCCGAGCGGCAGCACCTCGTCGACGGTGACCGCGAGTTCGCCGCGCAGCGCGGCCAGTTCGGCGTCCGTCAGGGACAGCAGGGGCGCGGCCTGCTCCTCCGCGGCGGCGTCGTCCGGGCCGCCCTCCTGGGCGACTTCGGCGAGCGCGGCGACGGTGCGGTGCCGGAAGACCTCGCGCGGGGTGAGGCGCAGGCCGGCGCGGCGGGCGAGGACGAGCAGCTGGATCGCCACGATGCTGTCGCCGCCGAGCGCGAAGAAGTCGTCGTCGATCGTGACGGTCCGCACACCGAGGGCCTGCGCGTACAGGGCGCACAGCAGCTCCTCGCGGGCGTCGCGCGGGGCGCGGCCCGAGCTGAGGGCGGCGTAGTCGGGGACGGGCAGGGCGGCGCCGTCGAGCTTGCCGCTGGGCGTCACCGGCAGTCGGTCCAGGGGCACGAGCGCCGCGGGGACCATGTATTCCGGCAGGAATGCGGCGGCGTGCGCGCGCAGCGTGCGCATCAGCGCGGTGACGTCGCGGAAGGGGGCGGGCCGGTTGGCGAGCGGGCGGCCGCCCCCGGGCCGGTACAGCGGGCCCGGGTCGGCGTCCTCGGCGGTGAAGACGGCGTCGACGCTGCCGTCGTCGGCGTCCCCGGTCCAGGTCAGGGCGGCGGACAGGCCGTGCCGCGCGGCGAGTTCGTGCAGCGATTCAGGATCGACGCTGCCGGCGCCGTCGCCGCCGGGGCGGCTGCTGTCGTCGAGGACGGCGAGGGCGTCGAGGTCCTCGGTGAGGCGGGCGTTGGGCACGGCGGTGACGCGCAGCCGCTCCGGGCGCGCGGCGAGCCGGGCGTCAAGGGCGTCGAGGCCGCCGAGGGCCGCCCATGCGATCTCGTCACCCGTGTCCGGTTCCACCGAGGTGGGTGCCGGGCGCAGTTCGACGTCGTAGCGGTAGCGGGTCAGCTCGTTGTGGTGGACGCCGCGCTTGACGCGCACCTGGGCGGCGAAACCGTCGAGGCCCGTGAACCAGTCCGGGTCGACGAGGAGTTCGCCCTCCCACGCCACCGAGCGGTCGACGGCGGCGCGCAACGCCTCCTTGTCGGCGGCGTCACCGGCGGCGCCCTCGTCGCCGGCACCGCGGCGGCTCTCCACGGCGGCGCGCAGGGTGCGCAGCAGCCGCAGGTTGCGCACGTCGCCGACGAAGATCGCACCGCTGGGGGCGAGCAGCGCGGCGGCCTTGCGCAGCACGTCCTGGAGGTAGTCGGCGCCCGGGAAGTACTGGGCGACGGAGTTGATGACGACGACGTCGAAGTGGCCCGCGGGCAGTCCGGTGGTGTCGTGCGCGGGGCGGGCCGACAGCTCGACGCGCCCGGCGAGTTCCGGTACGTCGCGGATCTGGGCGCGCAGCGCGGCGACGGCCTCCTCGGAGACGTCGGTGCCCCAGTACGCCTCGCAGCCGGGGGCCAGGCGGGACAGCAGCAGGCCGCTGCCGACGCCGATCTCCAGGACGCGGCGCGGCGCGAGCGCGGCGATGCGCTCGACGGTGGCCGTCCGCCACTCGCGCATGTCGGCGAGCGGGATGGGCAGCCCGTCGTACATGCTGTTCCAGCCGGCGAAGTTCTCCCGGAAGCCCTCGGAACCCGCGGCGGAGTACAGGAGTTCGTGCAGGTCCTTCCACTCGGCGACCTCGGCGTCGCCGTCGAGCGACGGCACGACGTAGGCGGCCAGCCGCCGGTCGCCGGGCCGGTCCTCGCGGACGACGACGGCTGCCTGGGCGACGCCGGGGTGGGCGCGCAGCACGGACTCGATCTCGCCGGGCTCGATGCGGAAGCCGCGGATCTTGACCTGGCTGTCGACGCGGCCGAGGAACTCCATCCGCCCGTCGGACTTCCAGCGCACGAGGTCGCCGGTGCGGTACAGCCGCTCCCCCGGCTCGCCGAAGGGGTCGGCGACGAAGCGCTCGGCCGTCAGGTCGGGCCGCCCGAGGTAGCCGCGGGCCAGCCCGGCGCCGCCGAGGTAGAGCTCTCCCGCGACACCGGCGGGGACCGGCCGCAGCCGGGCGTCGAGGACGTAGGCGCGGGTGCCGGGGTCGGGCACGCCGATGGGCACGATGGTGCCGGCCGGGGTGTCGGGATCGCACAGGCCGAGCGTGGAGTTGGTGGTCGCCTCGGTCGGGCCGTAGGCGTTGAACATCATGCGGCCGCGCGCGTAGCGGCCGACGAGTTCGGGCGAGACGCGCTCGGTGCCGGCGAGCAGCGTGGCCTCCGCGGGCAGGTGCACGTCGTCGGGCATGGCGGCGAGCAGCGCGGGCGGCAGGATCATGAAGGTGACGCCGTGGGCGTTCGCGTAGTCGGCCAGCGGCGGGCCGGGGACGCGTCGTTCGGAGGGTACGACGACGAGCCGTCCGCCGGAGAGCAGGCCGAGGCACAGGTCCCAGAAGGCGACGTCGAAGCTCGGGGAGGCGAACTGCAGCACCCGGCTGTGGGGGCCGATGCCGAAGCGCTCGCTCTGGGTGGCCACGAGCTTGGCGACGCCGGCGTGGGAGAGGACGACACCCTTGGGCCGGCCGGTGGAGCCGGAGGTGTAGATGACGTACGCGGCGTTCGCGACCGTCAGCCGGCCGCCGGACTCGGGGTCGTGGGCCGGCAGCCCGGCGAGCTCGGCGACGGTGTCCGGGGCGTCCAAGAGCAGCGTGGGCACCTCGCCGGGCAGGTCGGCGGCGACCTCGGCGGTGGTGACGAGGCACACCGGCGTGGCGTCGGCGAGCATGTAGGCGACGCGGTCGGCGGGGTAGTCGGTGTCGACCGGCAGGTAGGCGGCGCCGGACTTGAGCACCGCGACCTCGGCGACGATCAGCTCGGCCGAGCGTGGCACGGCCAGTGCCACCACCGTCTCGGGGCCGGCGCCCCGGGCGACGAGGGCGTGGGCCAGCCGGTTGGCGCGGGCGTCGAGTTCGGCGTAGGTGAGGCGGACGTCCTCGAAGACCAGGGCGGTCTCGTCGGGCCGGGTGCGGACCTGCTCGGCGAACAGGGCGGGCCAGGTGGCGAGCGGCACGTCGTGGCCGGTGTCGTTCCACTCGTGGAGGACGCGGTGCCGCTCCGGCCCGTCGAGGGTTGCGAGGTCGCCGACGACGCGGTCGGGGTGCGCGGTGGCGTCGGCGAGGAGGGTGGCGTAGTGGCCGAGGATCCGGTCGACGGTGGCGGCCTCGAAGAGGCCGGGGTGGTAGGCGGCGTGGATCTCGCCGGACACCACCCGCAGTTCGAGGTCGAGGGGGCCGCCCGCCCAGTCACCGGCTGCGAAGCCGGTGTTGCAGAGCAGACCGCCACCGCGGGTCGCCGCGGCGCCCAGCTCGGCGGCGAGCACGGTGGCCGGGACGCGGTGGGCGTGGACCCGCTCCGCGGCGTCGGCCACCTGCGCGGTGAGCCCGGCGAAGGTGGTGTCGGCGGTGAGCGCGACGCGCAGCGGCACGCCGTCGTGGGCGAGGACGAGGTCGGTGGCCCCGCCGCCGTAGTGGTGGAGCAGGGCGACGTACGCCGCGAGGTGCCGTTCCTGACCCGCGGCCGTGCCGGGCAGGGCACGGGAGCGCACCGCGGCCGGTCCCGCGGGACGCTGCGGATAGGGGAAGTCGACGGGGAGAACGGTCTCCTGTGCGAGCGGAATCAGCCGCTCGCGCCAGAAGTCCCTTGCCGCCATCGCCAGTTCTTCGTTACCCGACACCGGTGCCCGTGCCTTCCCTTATGTGCGGAATCGACTCGACCGAGCCGCGACCGCTCGCCATATTAAGGTAAGCATTACCTAACTTGATAGACCTCCCCGGCGGGGCGTGACCGCACAGCTCACGGCGGTAGGGTTAAGGTGTGCCTAACCTAAGGATGCTGGCCGTGGAGCCAGGCCGGTGACCGCGCGCGGACACCTGCGCCCCGCCCTGCTCGTCGTGTTGCCGGTCGTCGCCCTGGCCGGACTGTGCGTGCTGTCGATCGGGCTGGGTGCCGTCGACATCCCCCCGGACCAGGTCGTCCGGGCGCTTTTCGGCCACCCCTCCAGCCATCTCGTGGACAACATCGTCTGGACCGTCCGCGTACCGCGCACCGTCCTCGGCCTCACCGCGGGCGCCGCCTTGGGGCTGTCCGGCGCGCTCATGCAGGCCTTGACCCGCAACCCGCTCGCCGACCCCGGCATCCTGGGGGTCAGCGCGGGCGCGTCCTTCGGGATCGTCGTCGCCATCGCCCTGTTCGGGCTCGGCTCGCTGTACGGCACGATCTGGTTCGCCTTCGCCGGCGCGCTCGGCACCAGCGTGCTGGTCTTCCTGCTGGGCCGGACGGGCCGTTCGGGCGCGACGCCGGTGAAACTGGCGCTGGCCGGAGTCGCCGTCACCTTCCTGCTGTTCTCGCTGACCAACGCGATCGTCCTCACCGATCCCGACGCCCTGGACCGCTACCGCTTCTGGTCCGCGGGCACCCTCGCCGACCAGGACGGCACCGTCGTCCGGAGCATCCTGCCGTTCCTGGCGGTCGGGGCGGTGCTCGCGCTCGCCGCCGCCCCCGCGCTCAACAGCCTGGCCCTGGGCGACGACGTGGCCGCCTCCCTCGGACGCCGGCTCGGCCTCGTACGCCTGCAGGGGGTCGTCGCGGTGATGCTTCTCACGGGCGCGTCGGTCGCCGTGATCGGCCCGGTGGTCTTCCTCGGCCTGGTCGTACCGCACGTCGCCCGGGTGCTGGCCCAGCACGCGGGCATCGGCCCCGACCACCGCTGGCTGCTGCCGCTTTCGGCGGTGCTCGCCCCGTGCCTGCTGCTCACCGCGGACATCCTCGGCCGGGTCGTCGCACGGCCCACCGAGGTCCAGGCCGGAGTGCTCGTCGCCTTCATCGGCGGCCCGTTCTTCGTCGCCCTCGTCCGCCGGCGCAAACTCGCGGAGGTCTGAGCATGACCGCCCTCGCCCCCCTCCGCGGCCGCCGGCCCTTCCGCCTGGCGGCCCCACCGGTCTCCGGCGTGCTCCGGCCGCGGCTGGTCGCCGTGTGCGCCGCCCTGGCCGTCGCGGTGTTCCTGCTCTTCTGCTGGGGCGTGTCCCTCGGGGACTACCCCATCGGGTTCGCCGACGTGGTCAAGGCCCTCACCGGCGCCGGCGACCCCGGAACGGTGCTGGTCGTACGGGAGTTGCGGCTGCCGCGCGCGCTCGCGGGACTACTCGTCGGCATCGCGTTCGGCATCTCCGGCGCGCTGTACCAGACCATGACCCGCAACCCGCTGGCCAGCCCCGACATGATCGGGCTGACCGAGGGCGCGGGGACCGCCGTGGTCGCGGGCATCGTGCTCGGCTGGGACGGCGGCCTGGGCACCCAGGGCTTCGGCCTGCTCGGAGCGCTGGTCACGGCGCTGCTGGTGTACGCACTGGCGTGGAAGGGCGGTGCCACCGGCTACCGCATCATCCTGGTCGGCATCGGCGTGTCCTGGATGTGCACCAGCGCCACGGACTACCTGGTCGCGCGCGGCGAGCGGTTCGAGGCGCAGGCCGCCCTCGGCTGGCTGGTGGGCAACCTCAACGGCCGCACCTGGGACCAGGTCACGCAGCTCGCGGTCGCCATGGCCGTCCTCGTGCCGCTCGCGCTCGGCATGGGGCGCTGGATGCGGACCCTGCAACTGGGCGACGACGTGGCGGCCGGCCTCGGCACGCCGGTGCAGCCGGTGCGGCTGGCCCTGCTGCTCATCGGCGTCGGGCTGATCGCCTTCGGCACGGCCGCGGCCGGACCGGTCGCCTTCGTGGCGCTGGCCGCCCCGCAGATCGCCCAGCGGATGGCCGGCACGGCGTGGCCACCGCCGGCCGCCTCGGGACTGACCGGCGCGCTGGTCGTCCTGGGGTCCGACCTCATCGCGCGCGAAGCGATCCCCGGCACGGAACTCCCGGTCGGGATCGTCACCGGCGTCATCGGCGCGCCGGTCCTGCTCTGGCTGCTCATCCGCGCCAACCGCGCGGGCTCAGGAGGCTGAACCCATGGCGACACCGACCCCGCCCCCACCGCCGCCGCGGGCCCCGACCTGCGGGCACGCGGGCTGCACCTGGCGTACGACGACCGGCTGGTGGTCGAGGACCTCGACCTCGTCGTACCCTCCGGCCGCATCACCGCCATCGTCGGCGCCAACGCCTGCGGCAAGTCCACCCTCCTGCGCGCCCTGGCACGGCTGCTCGCGCCCCGTCAGGGCGTCGTCGAACTCGACGGCCGCGCCCTGCGGTCGGTGCCGACCAGGGAACTCGCCCAGCGGCTGGGCATCCTGCCGCAGACCCCGGTGGCCCCGGAGGGGCTGACCGTCATCGACCTGGTCAGCCGGGGCCGTTCGCCGCACCAGACGTGGTGGCGGCAGTGGTCCAAGGCCGACGAGCTGGCGGTCCACGAGGCGCTGGCGGCGACGGGCATGACCGAGCTCGCGAACCGGGCCGTGGACGAGCTGTCCGGCGGCCAGCGCCAGCGGGCCTGGATCGCCATGGCCGTCGCCCAGGGCACCCCCGTCCTCCTGCTGGACGAGCCGACCACCTACCTGGACCTGGCCCACCAGATCGACGTCCTGGACCTCGTCACCGACCTCAACCGCCGCGAGAACCGCACGGTGGTGATGGTCCTGCACGACCTCAACCAGGCCTGCCGCTACGCCGACCACGTCATCGCGATGAAGTCGGGGCGGATCGCCGCCGAGGGCACACCGGCCGAGGTGATCACCGCCGGGACCGTCGAGGACGTCTTCGACCTGCGCTGCCAGGTCACCACCGACCCGGTGAGCGGCACCCCGCTGGTGATCCCCATGGGCCGCCACCACGAGGCGGTCCCCGTCGCCGCCGAGTGACCCGGCGGGCGGAGATCGGGGAGCCGGACACCGTCGACCTGCGGCCCGCACGGCGGCGGCCCACGGTGTTGGTACGGGGTTCGCACGGCTGATCGGAGCCGGCCATGCCCGTCTACCACGTGGTCACCACCCAGAACACGGTCTCGGCGCAGCAGAAGGCCGGGTTGGCGGCGGAGTTCACGCGTCTCCACGCGTCGATCACCGGGGCGCCCACCTCCTTCGTGCACGTGACGTTCGCCGAACTGCCCGACGGCAGCGTGTTCACGGATTCGGTTCCCTCACGTCCCCTGCTGATCGAGGCGACCACACGGGCGGGCCACGCGGACACGGAGAAGACACAGCCGGCCAAGGACATCTCGGCCGCCGGCAGCAGAGTGACCGGCGTCCCGGAGTCGCACGTCCTCGTGATCGTCAAGGACAGCCCCGCCCGGTTCGCCGCCGAGGGGGGCCGCATCCTGCCCGAACCGGGAGACGAGGGCGACTGGCTCGCAGGAACCGACTGACCTGCTGCCGGCTTCGGTCGCCGGGGCGGACGGGCGCGGGCAACCGCGGCCCGGCCACCACGGCACACCTCGCCTAGCCGGGCAGGACGGTCGTGCCGGCGCCGCCCGGCCCGACGGACAGCGCGCGCAGCAGGGCGTGCGGGGCGCGGCCGTCCAGCACACGGGCCGTGCGGACGCCCGCCCGGACGGCCCGCAGGCAGCTCTCCATCTTCGGCACCATGCCGCCCCCCAGCGCCGGGAGCATCGCCTCCAGTTCGGCGGCGGTGAGCCGGTCCAGGACCCGTCCGCGGCGCGGCCAGTCGGCGTACAGCCCGGGCACGTCGGTGAGGACGACCAGTGCCTCGGCGTCGAGCGCGGCGGCCAGGGCCCCGGCCGCCGCGTCCGCGTTGACGTTGTAGATCTGGCCGTCCGTGCCCCGGCCGAGCGAGGAGACGACGGGGATGTGGCCGTGCTCCAGCAGCACGTCCACGGCGGCCGTGTTGACCTCCGTCACCTCGCCGACGAGGCCGATGTCGACGATCTCGCCGTCGACCTCGGCGTAGCGGCGCACCGCGGTCAGCGTGTGCGCGTCCTCGCCGGTGAGCCCCACGGCGTAAGGGCCGTGCTCGTTGAGGAGCCCCACCAGGTCCCGTTGGACCTTGCCGGCCAGGACCATCCGCGCGACGTCCAGGACCTCGGGGGTGGTGACCCGCAGCCCGCCGACGAAGCGGGCCTCGATGCCGATCAGGTCGAGCTGGGCGCTGATCTGCGGGCCGCCGCCGTGCACCACGGCGACCCGCACCCCGGCCTCCCGGATGCGGACGACGTCCTGCGCGAAGGTGCGCAGCAGGGAGCCGTCGCCCATGGCGTTGCCGCCCACCTTCACGACGACGGTGCGGCCCCCGAGCGCGCGCAGGGCGGGCAGCGGCCCGGGGCCGGCCAGGGCCGTCGTCACGGACGCGCGGTCAGGTAGCCGCCCATGGTGCGGAACCAGTCGCCGGCCGCGTACTCGGTGCCGTCGTCCGTGCGGACCGTGCGCACCAGCAGTCCCTTGCGGTGACCGCCGCGGGCGTCCGCGCCGGCGACGATGACGACCCCGTCGCCCTCGCGGATGAAGATGCGGCCGGGCGTGCCGCCGTACCGGGCCTGCGAGACGGCGGCGGAGACGATCCTGATGCGTTCGCCGCGGTGGTAGGTGAAGGCGTTGGGGTAGGGGTCGGACTGCGCCCGCACCAGGCGTTCCAGGTCCTCGGCCGGCCAGTTCCAGTCGATGCGGCTGTCCTCGACGGAGCGCTTGTGGAAGAAGCTGGCGCGGGAGCGCTCCTGGGGCGTCCACTCGGCGCGGCCGGAGGCGATCAGGTCCAGGGACTCGCGCACGAGGGGTGCGATCAGGTCGCAGGTGCGGTGGAAGAGGTCGGTCGCGGTGTCGTGCGGGCCGACGGGCTCCGAACGCTGCAGGAGGATGTCGCCGGCGTCCAGTTCGCCGTCCATGCGGTGGGCGGTGACGCCGACGTGCTCCTCGCCGTTGATCAGCGCCCAGATGATCGGGGAGAAACCCGCGTAGGCGGGGAGCAGGGAGTCGTGCACGTTGAGGGTGCCGTGCGGCGGGAGGTCGAAGATCTCCGGCGGCAGCCAGGTGCGCCAGTTGTTGGCGACGATGATGTCGGGTGCCGCGGAGCGGACGGCCTCCAGCAGTTCGGCGTCGTCGGGGCGGTTGCGCAGCAGCACCGGCACGCCGTGCTTCTCGGCGAGTTCCGCCACCGAATCGTCCCAGATCTTCTCGTACGCGTGCTCGCTCCTGGGGTGGGTCACGACGAGGACGACCTCGTGATCCGACTCCAGCAGGGCCTGCAGCGTCCGGTGTCCCCAGGTCTGGTAACCGAACATGACGACCCGCATGGGCTCTGCCTCTCCTTCAGTGATTATTGCAAGGTTAGGCTTACCTTATCTAGTATGTGGCGCGCATAGGGAGGCGATGCAACGGTGACAGCACCGCTCAACGAGCCGGACACGATCCACGACATCCTGGGAATCGGTTTCGGTCCGTCAAATCTGGCTCTGGCGATAGCCATCGAGGAGCACAACGCACAAGTCCCCGCCTCCCGGCGGATCAACGCCCGCTTCCTGGAGCGGCAGCCCCGTTTCGGGTGGCACCGCGGCATGCTGATCGACGACGCGACGATGCAGGTCTCGTTCCTGAAGGACCTGGTCACCATGCGCAACCCGACCAGCGACTTCAGCTTCCTGTGCTACCTGCGCGAACAGGGCCGGCTGGTCGACTTCCTCAACCAGAAGACGCTCTTCCCGCTCCGCGTGGAGTTCCACGACTACTTCGAGTGGGCCGCCGCCCGCGTCGCCGGCGTCGTCGACTACTCCTGCGAAGTGCTGTCGGTCACACCGGTCCGCGACGCCGACGGCGAGGTCGACCACCTCGACGTGACGTGCCGGGACCCCGAGGACCCCGCGCGGACGGTCACCCACCGGGCCCGCAACATCAGCGTGGCCGTCGGGCTCGAGCCGCACCTGCCGCCGGGCACCGAGCTGTCGGACCGCGTGTGGCACAACAGCCAGCTGCTGCCCAGGGTCGCCGAGCTCACCGCGACGGGCACCCCGGTGCGCCGGGCCGTCGTCCTCGGCGCCGGCCAGAGCGCGGCCGAGGCGGTCGACTTCCTGCACCGCACCTTCCCCGACGCGGAGATCTGCGCGGTGTTCGCCAAGTACGGCTACACGCCCGCCGACGACAGCCCCTTCGCCAACCGGATCTTCGACCCGGAGGCGGTGGACCTCTACTTCGGCTCCCCGTCCGAGGTGAAGCAGTCCCTCGTCGACTACCACCGCAGCACCAACTACTCGGTGGTCGACATGGACCTCATCGAGGCCCTGTACGCGACCTCCTACCGCGAGAAGGTGCAGGGCCGCGAACGGCTGCGCTTCCTCAACGTCTCCCGCATCCGCGAGGTGAGCGCCGCGGACGACGGCCTCGACGTGACGGTGGAGTTCCTGCCGACCGGCGAGCGGCACGTCCTGGAGGCGGACGTCCTCGTGCACGCCACCGGGTACCGCTCGCAGGACGTCGGCACGCTCCTCGGGGAGTCCGCCAAGATCTGCCTGCGCGACGACGGCGACGCCCTCCGCGTCGGCCGCGACCACCGCGTCGAGGTCGCCCCCGAGGTGCGGGCGGGCATCTACGTGCAGGGCGGCACCGAGCACACGCACGGGCTCACCTCCACCCTGCTGTCCACCACCGCGATCCGGGCCGGCGAGATCGTCGCCTCGCTCGTCGCCCGTCAGGACGAGCCGGCCGCGGCGGTCACGGCCCGCGCCTGAGACGCCTTCGGGGGCCGCCGGTCGTCCGGCGGCCCCCAAAGGCGTCCGCTCGGCTTCGGGCCCAGGTGCTACGCCTCGAGGTAGGCCGTGGGCTCGTCGAGGAGGAGCACACCGGTCTCCTGGGCGAGGCAGCTCGCGAGCCAGACGCGCTGGAGCTGGCCGCCGGAGAGGTGCTCGGCGCCCCGGGCGGCGAGGTCCGCGACTCCGGTCAGCGCCAGCGCGCGGTCCACCGCGGCCGGGCCGTCCGGGTCGGGCCGGCCCCAGCGCCCCCGGTAGGGGTAGCGGCCGAACTCCACGACGTCCCGTACCGTCAGCCCGCTCGGCGTGGGGCGCCCCTGCGTCAGCAGGGCCACCCGGCGGGAGAACTCACGTGCCGTCAGGGCGAGCCCGTCGGCGCCGGTCCCGTCGTGCGCGTCGATCGTCAACGTGGCGCGGCGGGCCCGCTGCAGGCGTGCCACGGTGCGCAGGAGCGTCGACTTGCCGCTGCCGTTGGGGCCCACCAGGGCGGTCACCTCACCGGGCCGGAGGGTGATCGCCGCGTCATGGACGACGTCGACCCCGTCGTACGACACGGTCACGTCGTACGCCGTCAGCCGGTGACCACGCAGGCCTGAGGCCGCGGCAGTGTCTTCCGTAGAACTCACAAACGAAGGTTAGCCTAACCTAATCTCTGCCCGGACCACCCCCCTCTCACTTCGGTAAACTTAGGCTAACCTTCCTGCATGGCGAAGACCCCGCGGCTCATGCCGCAGAACCCCAGGATGTTCCGCGCCGAGGTCGTCAGGACCGAGCGGGTCTCCCCCTCCCTGCACCGCGTGACCGTCAGGGGCGCGGACCTCGCCGACTTCCCGTGGCTGGGCTACGACCACTGGTTCCGCCTCTTCATGCAGCTCCCCCACCAGGACGCCCTGCGGCTGCCCGAGTTCTCCGGGGCGCGCTGGTGGCAGCCCTACCTCGCCATCCCCACGGCCGAGCGTCCGCACTACTCGAACTACACCGTCGCCGCGTTCCGTCCCGAAGCGGCCGAAATGGACATCGAGTTCGTCGTGCACCGCGCCCCGGACGGCGAACTCGAGGGCCGTGCCGCGATATGGGCCTGCGACGCCCGGCCCGGGGACGCGCTGGCGCTCCTCGACCAGGGCGTCATGTTCGACTGCCCCGAGGACGCCTCCGAGGTCCTCGTCGTGGCCGACGAGAGCGGCATGCCCGCCGCCACGGGCATCCTGCGCTCCCTCCCCCGCGGCACCGTGGGCCGACTGATCCAGGAGATCCCCACCCCGGACGACCGGCGCGACCTCGACGCGCCCCCCGGGATCGCCGTCACCTGGGTCGTGCGCGACGACCCGCACGCGGTCCCCGGCTCCGTCGCACTCGCCGAATTGCGCAAGCACACCCCGGTGGACGCCACCGGGTACGCCTTCGTCGTCGGCGAGCAGAGCCTCGCCACCAAGGGACGCCGGCACCTGCACCGCGCCGGCCTCCCCAAGGACCGCATCACCTTCTCCGGCTTCTGGCGGCACGAGGCACGCCACGAGGACGCCTGACCCCCGCCGTGGGACGGAAGCGCCGCCTCGGCCCCGCGCACGCAGGGCACTTCGCGCACGGAGGGCGCACAAAGGGAACAATTGAGCCCTGTACGCGCTCCCTCAGGTACGGGGAGAATGCGTAGCGCAAGCGATCATGCGACCGGCACGCGCGCCGTCCGGTCGCCGACTCCCGGAAGGCGGGTCGACAGCCGTGCTGCTGCATCTGCCCACGTCCGTGCCCGAAGCACAGGAGTTCATGGCCCAGGGGGCGGTGCCCGTCGGCGGGGCGACGCTCGTGTGGGCCACCTGGCAGCGCGACGGCTTCCCCGAGCAGGCCATGTCGCTGCGCGATCTGCCCGAGGCCAACACGGTCGGACGCGAGGCGCTGGGCGCGGCGGTGGTGCTGAACCGGATCGACGACCGGGTTCCGGAGGTGCTGCGACGGGCGGCCGCCGGTGTGGGCACCGGTGCCGTGCGGCGGACGGCCACCGTCGGCGGCAACCTCGTCGGCAGCACCCTGCGCTGCCTGCTGCCCGCCGCCCTCGTCCTCGGCGCCCGCGCGATCACGCTGGAGCCGGACCGGACCCACGAGACCGATCTCGTCGAGGCCGTGGCCAAGCAGCACCTCCTGCTCGGCATCCGCTGGCGGGAGCCGCTGGTGAGCACGTACGAGAAGCAGTCCGGCGAGGCGGGCGGGCCTCCGCCCCTCGTCGTCGCCGCCGCGGTGCACGCCGCCGACGACGGGCACCGTCTGCGCGTCGCCGTCCGCGACGGCTACGAAGTGCTCGGCGGTAGCGCCCCGTTCGGCGGCGGCACCGCAGCGGCCCTGCACGCGCTGGAGGAGACGGACCTCGCCGCGCTCCACCCCGCGGCGTGGGACGTGGTGCGCCGGCAGGTCACCGGACTCGCCGGACGGCTCCCCGGCTCCTGACCCCCGCACGGGCCCCGCGATCTCGCCCGACGCATCGGGTATGACCCGGCGCTCCCGGTTGTTGATGAGTGCGAGGGCCCGCGCCCACCCTGGCGCGGGACCTCGCCCATCTCCCACCGGATCGGAAGAGGCGAGAGCAGAGATGGCTGACACGCCGGAAGACCCAGAGTACGGGGCGTCGTTCGGCATGGTCCGGAGCGGGCCGGCCCCGGCGCGGATGTGCCTCATCACGCCCGGCGGCGTTTCCACGGTCGAGTTCGTCCTGGAGCCGTCGGTCGGCCTCCGGTGCGCCCGGATGGAGGGCGCCGCGGCACTGGCCCTGAACCGGTGGCTCCACGACGCGGACCCCTCCCGGTACTTCGAGCTGCGGATCGCGTTCCTGCAGTTCGAGTACAACCCCGGTCACGAGTCCTTCGCCGCCGACGAGGTCCGGGCGCTGCGCGCCCTCCTGGAGGAACAGCGGGGCACCGAGCGGTGGAACGACGCCCTGGCGAGCCTGCTCGCCAGGCTGGAGGCCTGCGAGGCGCAGCTGTGACCGCCGACGGGTGAGGTCAGCCGGCGGCGGGCGGAAGGAGGCGCCGGGTACTGACGCGGCCTCCCGGCTGCCGGCCACGCCCGTGGGCCGATGCGGGGTGCGGAACCCGGTCGTGCACCCGGGTCCCGCACCCCGCCTCCGGCGAGCGGGGTCAGGGCCAGATCAGGTCGATGCGTTCCTGGGCGATCGGGTAACCGGCCCTGGCGAAGTGGGCGGCCATCGGTGCGTTGGTCTGGTCCGTCCCCGCCACGATGCGGTCCACGCCCTCGTCGGCGAGCTTGTGCGTAGCCTCGACGAGCAGGTCGTAGGCGTATCCCTGGCCTCGGTGCTCGGGCACGACGCCGATGTAGCCGATCAGGGGGTCCCCGTAGTGGCGGCCGGGGACGCGCAGCCCGACGAGTTCCCCGGCGGAGTCGTAGGCCAGGCGCCACCACTCGCGCGGGCTCGGCAACCAGCGTAGATAATCCAGTTCCTCCTGGGCGGCCGCCTCGAGCCCGGAGGTGGCGACGGTGCGGCGCACATGGGCGTCGAGGCTGCCCCGGTGGATGCGGCGGAAGACATCGAGGAATGCCGCGTCGTCGGGCTCGGGACGGAATTCGAGGCGGCCCGGGCGCGCGGGCACGCCGCAGTCCGGCGTCCAGCGGTAGCGGAAGCGCTCGACCAGAGGGGACAGACCCGCGGCGACGGCCGCGTCGATCCGGGCCTGGGCCTGCTCCCGGACCGCGGGCACGTCGCGCCAGCCGGGCCCCAGTTTGAGGGAGTACTGGGCACGCAGCGGCGAGGTGCGGAGCAGTTCCACGGCCGCACCGGCGTCGATGAAGTCGAACCAGTCCAGGGCGAGCGGCTTGTCGTCCTTCGGCCCGGCCCACCATGCGGCGCGCGCGACGACGACGCCGTCGCGCAGTGCCACCCAGGTCCACTCGGGGCGGTACTCACCGGCGGCGGCCATCTCACTGTAGGTGTCGCCGAAGGCGGCGAAGCCGACCAGACCGGGATCGGGCAGGGATTCAAAAAGCGCTTCCTCGCCTGCGGCGAGGGGGCGGATGACCAGATCGGTCACGCGAGGTCCTTCCGGGTAGCGACCTGCTCCCGTTCAGATCCTCGGCGCCCTCGGAACGGGGTGGGAGCACATGAGAGTTGGCTGGCTCACGGTTCCCACCTCCTTTTGCGATCGAGGACGCGAACGCAGCGTAACAGCATGATCGAATCGCCGGCAAGGTCCCGTACGACCCTCCGCCCGGCGGTTCAGCCCAGGGCCCGGCATACGCCGTCGAGCCGCAGGCGGTTCTCCTCCACAGTTCTCGGCGACGTCGATCGGTACCCGTACCGCGACCTGGGTCGACGGCGCCTCGTGGACTGTCACCTCCACCGGGTCGTCGGGGACGATGTCCAGCCACGCGGTGCGTCCGTCGGGCGGCCACTCGACGCCCTCGCCGGAAGCGAGGGCGTCGAGGCAGCGCGCCCAGTCGTCCAGGTAGTCGACCGAGACGTCCAGCCTCACGCACCCGCTGACGAAGTCGCTCTCCACCACGATCTCGGCCCCGTGGTACCGGTCCCGCCGATGACCAAGGGCGGACCGCCTTCCATCCGGACGCTGACGCTATGCGTCCGGTCGTCGAAACGGAAGAGCTCAAGTCGCTGCGCGTCGTCCGTCATGTGTGCCTCACGTCCCGCCGGTCGAGCGCGAGGGTCCAGGTGTGGACGGTGTTCGTGGTGGGGTGGTCCGGGCGGGGTTCGGCGATGACCGCGGTGAGGCGGTCGCCGTCGCGGCGCAGCGAGCTGATGCAGCCGGACGCCTTGTCGGGGGCGATCGCCAGCAGTTCGGCGAGGACGGTGCCGTCGAGGCGGCGGTCGACGGCACGGAGCACCCCTGCGTCGAGCAGCAGGACCGTCCCGTCCTCCAGCACCACCGGCCGCGGCGTCACCGGGCCGGAGAGCCGGGGACCGCGCTCGATCACACCACCGGGCAGCAGCCGGACCACGCGGCTCGTGGTGGGGTGGCCCCGGTCGGCCTCGACGACCCGGATGCCGGTGCCGACGACGTAATGGCCGTAACTGCGCCAGGAGTCCACGGTGGCGCCGTCACGGTCGTGCTCCCAGGTGTCGAAGAAGTCGTAGCCCGCCAGGCCGAGCACGAACCGTCCCCCGCGCAGCGCGGCACCGCGCTCCCCGCGCAGTTCGGCGACCAGGGTGCCGTCCGCCAGGTCGAGCAGCAGGGCAGGACCGAGGAACCCCCAGGGCGTGTACTCCAGGGAGTCCGTGGTGACCAGCACCCTGCCCCCGGCAATGTGCGCGGCGTTGGGACGGCCGGCGCACGCATGGGTCCAGCGCGTCCGCCCCGAGACGTCGACACAGCTGATCTCCCCGGTCGTCCCCTGGATCCGCAGGTCGTCCCGCCGCGCCAGCGGTCGCCCCTCGGGCGGCCGCGACGGGTACGGCGGCCTGCCCACCGCGCTGTGACGGTCCACCACGGTGACGCGCCACCGACCGGGGTCCGCCCCCTCGGCGCGCCTGCTTTCCTCGGGTATCGGCATGGCCGCGATGCTAACCGCCGCGCAGGGCACGGCGACACGGTTACCATGCGACCGTGATCAAGGTGCGGGCCATGCGCATGGACGACGTCGACGCCGTCTCCACGATCCGGGTGAGGGGCCGGCAGGCGGCGTACGCCGGGATCGTGCCGCGGAGCTACCTGGACGCGATGAACGTCGAGGAGGACGCGGTCCTGCGCAGGAAGTGATTGACGACCGCCGGGAACCGCGTGGAGAACCTCGTCGCCACCGAGGACGGCGTCGTGACCGGCTGGGCGGCCCTCGGGCCGCGCGCCGGGGAGCCCCGGGAGCCCGGCGCAGGCGTCGCCTGCGAGCTCTACGCCCTCTACGTGCGGCCGGACCGCATCGGCACCGGCACCGGGCGCCGGCTGATGTCGGCGGTGCGCTCCCGGGCGGCCGAACTCGGGCACCCGCGGCTGGAGTTCTGGGTGCTCGCCGACAACGCCCGCGCACGGCGCTTCTACGCACGCGCCGGGTTCTCGCCCGACGGCGCCGAGCAGGTCGAGGAATACGACGGCGTTCCGCTCCGGGACCTACGGTACGCGGGCGACACGAGCGCGCCCGCCTGAGCCCGGCGACGCAGCCGTGGCGCCGCACCCGGTCCTGCCGGGCACGGCGCCACACCCCGCCTCGTGCTTCCGCCTACTCGTCGATCGCCGCGCCGAACTGCGCGTTGGCCGAGGGAGCGCCCAGGGTCGCGCCGTCGTACGTCCAGGTGCCCTGGGCGACCAGCCCGGAGGACGACGCGGGGACGACCCAGACGAAGCCGTCGTTCGTGTTCTCGCCCGGGGCCGCCGCGAGGAGGCCGAAGCGGCCGTCCCTGTCGGCGTCGACCAGCCGGATCTGGCCGCCCCAGCGGTCGGAGGCCTCCGCGGCGCCCGGGATGCCCGCGGTGTTCTGGTCGAAGCTGCGCGCTCCCGTGGCGGTGAGCCCGCCCGGTGCGCCGCGCAGGGTCCAGACCGCGCCGGCGTCGGCGACGGAGCCGATGTCCTCACCGGGGGCACCGATGGCCAGGTCGGGAAGGCCGTCGCCGTTGGTGTCGCCGGAGGACAGTTCGGCGCCCCAGCGGTCTCCCGCCTCGGAGACGCCGGGGACGCCGGCCGAGTCCTGGGTCCATGTCTGCGCCGGGGTGGGGTCGAGTCCCGACAGGTCGCCCCTGCCCAGGTGGACGGTGACGGATCCGCCGAGCGCCGAGCCGGTGCCCGTGTCGCCGATGGCCAGGTCGTCCTGGCCGTCGTGGTTGAAGTCGCCGGAGGCGACCGCGGGTCCGCCCTCGAAGGTGCCGCCGTCGCCGAGGTCCTCGACGCCGGGTGCGCCGTGCAGGACCTGGGTGACGCCGACCCCGGGCTGGTCGCCCGTGGTCACCCCGGAGATCGCCAGGTCGGCCCAGGAGTCCTCGTTGTAGTTGCCGTGGCTCAGGCTCCGCAGGGCGAGGCCGGTGTCCTGGGCCGTGCGCTCCAGGGCGCGGACTCCCCGGTCGGCCTGCCGCAGGCGCGGCGCGGCGGTCCCCGGCTGGGCGGTGAAGAACAGCAGGGAGTCGTTCTCCAGGACGGCGATGCTGTCGCGCAGGTTGGCGTCGGGGTCCGAGGGATCCGGGGCGAAGTACCGGGCGGCTTCCACCGCCCGCCCGAAGTTCGCGCCGGCCCGCGGCTGGTCGGGGTCCTCCAGCCAGAAGCTGTCGCCGCCGTGCAGACCGGTCGGGGAGCCCCAGAAGACGACGGCACCGCCGGCGTCGGAGAGCGTGCCCAGGTCCTCGCCGGGGATGCCGACGATCGCGTCGTCGTAGCCGTCGTTGTCCAGGTCGCCGGTGGCCACGGCCTGTCCGAAGCCGTCGCCGGCCTCGGCGGCGCCCGCGACGCCCGAGGTGCTCTGGCTGAGGACGGATCTCTTGGTGGTGCTGAGGCCGCCCGACCCGCTGTACTGCACGGTGACGTACCCGGCGCCCTTGGCCCCGGACACGGTGGCTCCGGGGGCGCCGATCAGCACGTCGTCGTACCCGTTGCCGTCGAAGTCGCAGTTGCGCTGCTGCCACCCGATCGACGGGAAGGGCACCGCCGCCTGTGCGGCGGGGGCCGTGAGGAGCACACCCCCGCCGAGGGTGAGGAGTGCCGCGGCCGCGAGGGCCGCGCTCTTGTTGTGACGCACAGAAGAACCTCCATGGTCTCCTGGGTTGCCCTCGGCGTCCCCCGCGCCCGCGTCGAGTCGCCCGCGGTCGGGTGGCGTCCGGCCGGCAACGCCCGCTGTTCCGTCACCCGGAAGACACATGACGTTCGCCCAGGGTTGTAGCGACCGGGGTGGCCGCCTCCCGGCGCGGGCGGTCGCGACAGGCCGCCGACGGTCGTCGTGGGCCGCCGCTGCCTGCGTCTTTGACCGCGATTTGCCGCCAGGGGCACTGGTGCGGGGCCGCCCCGGGGATTCAGGATGATCCTCATGCCCGAATCCACTGCATTCCACGACCTGACGGCGTTCCTCGCGCTGCCCCGCGTCTCCTCGCTCGCGCTGTCACCGGACGGGACCCGTCTGGTGACGTCGGTGCAGGAACTGTCCGCCGACCGTACCCGGTTCATCGGTGCCCTGTGGGAGGTGGACCCGGCCGGGGAGCGTCCGGCGCGGCGGCTCACCCGCTCGGGGCGCGGCGAGTCCGCCCCGGGGTTCCTGCCCGACGGCACCCTGCTCTTCCTGTCCTCGCGTCCGGTCGCCGACCCCGGCGACGGCGAGGACGACCGGCAGGAGGCGGCGCTGTGGAGCCTGCCGGCCGGCGGCGGCGAGGCGGCGCAACTGCTGGCCAGGCCCGGCGGGATCGGCGAGTACGCGACGGCCACCGGCGCCTCCCGGGTCGCCCTGGGGGCCTCCTTGCTGCCCGGCGCGGCCGACGCGGAGCACGACGAGCGGCTGCGCGAGGCCCGCCGGAAGGCCAAGGTCTCGGCGATCCTGCACGAGTCGGTGCCGGTGCGGTACTGGGACCACGACCTGGGCCCCGGCATCCCGCACATGTTCACCGTCGCGGACGCCACCGCGGAGCAGCCCGCCCTCGTGGACTGCGGCGCGCGCCGGGCCGCCTTCGCCGAGGGTGTGGCGCTCTCCCCCGACGGCTCGCTGGTCGCCTACGCGACGGCTGTGGGCACCCTCCCCGACGAGGTCCGCGCCGTGGTCGTCGTCGCGGACGCCGAGACGGGCAAGCCGCTGCGGATGCTGGAGTCCCCCGACGCGGAGTTCGGCGCCCCGGCGTTCACCCCGGACGGCCGGGACCTGGTGTGCGCCCGACGGCGGCGCGTCACCTGGGAGGCCCCCGGTGACGTCACGCTGTGGCTGACGAGCGCCACGGACGACCAGGACCCCGGACGCGACCTGCTGCCTGATTTCGGCCAGTGGCCGGGTTCCCCGGTCGTCTCGCCGGTTCCCGGTCAGGACGGCGCCCCGGTGGTGTACTTCGCCGCCGACGAGGGCGGTCACGGCCCGGTCTTCCGGCTCTCCACCGGCAGCGGCGAACTGGTCGCGCTCACCGCGTCCGGTACGTATTCGGACGTGGTGGTGAGCCCGGACGGCGGCACCGTGTACGCGCTGCGCTCCGCCGTGGACAGCCCTCCGCTCCCGGTGCGGCTCGACGCCGCGACGCCCGGGCAGCAGCCCGTTGTGCTCCCCTGCCCCGGGCAGGACACCGTGCTGCCGGGCAGCCTCACCGAGGTGCACACCACCGCCGAGGACGGGACGGCCCTGCGGGCCTGGCTGGTGCTGCCGGACGGCGCGAGCGCCGATACCCCGGCGCCCCTGCTGCTGTGGGTGCACGGCGGCCCGCAGACCAGCTGGAACGCCTGGCACTGGCGCTGGAGCCCGTGGGTCGCGGCCGCCGCGGGCTACGCGGTCCTGCTGCCGGACCCGGCGCTGTCCACCGGCTACGGCCAGCAGATGCACGAACGCGGCTGGGCGCACTGGGGCGGCGCCCCGTACGACGACGTGATGGCGCTGACCGACGCCGCGCTGCAGCGGGACGACCTGGACGGCGGGCGCACCGCGATGATGGGCGGCTCGTACGGCGGCTACATGGCCAACTGGATCGCCACCCGCACCGACCGCTTCAAGGCGATCGTCACCCACGCGAGCCTGTGGAACATGTACAGCTTCGCGCAGGTCACGGACTTCCCGGCGTACTGGATGCGGCGCCAGGGCGACCCGCTGGTCAGCACCGAGCGGTACGAGCGCGAATCCCCGCACCTGCGGGCCGCGCAGATCACCACGCCGATGCTGGTGATCCACGGCGACAAGGACTACCGGGTGCCGATCGGCGAGGGCCTGGCGCTCTGGAACGACCTGGTGCGGTTCGAGGTCCCGGCGAAGTTCCTGTACTTCCCCGACGAGGGCCACTGGATCCTCAAGCCCAACAACGTCCGCCTGTGGTACGCGACGGTGCTCGGATTCCTGGCCCACCACGTGCTGGGCGAGGAGTGGCAGCGCCCCGACCTGGTCTGACGGCCCGCCGTCGCCGGGGCCCGGTCCGCACCGGGCCCCGGCGGCCTCCCCTTTCCCGGAGCCGGCCGGGAGGCCGGCTCGGCCTCCGTACACCCACGCGTCCGGTCGCCGACGTGACGGCGTCTCCGCCGCGGGTCTGACGCCGCTTCACACCTGCCGCGCCCGGCCGCGGCGGGTGTCCGCGAGCCCCGCCGGTCCGAAAGTCACACCAACACCCTTGACACCACCGGCGCCTTGACCCCCTACTAGCCCTTGCACAGCGAACTTGACAACGTTGTCTAGGTGCAGAAAGGGTGCTCGCGCATATGCAGCAGAGAGCTGCCCGGCACAGATGGACTTCCTCGGCGGTCGTGTTGGTGACCGCCCTCGCCCTGGCCGCGGCCACGCAGCAAGCGGCGGTCGCCGTGCCCGAACCGGGGCCGCACGTCGACACCTTCGCGTCGTCGTTCGAGTCGGGCGATCCGGCGCCCGACTGGCGCAACACGGTGGACACCGCGGCGGACGGGTCCAAGCGGGCCTCGGGCGTGGACGGTGGCTACAGCACCGGCATCCCCGGCAACCTCAACGACCACGTCACCGACATCCGCGCCAACGGCGAGTACGCGGACTCGGGCGAGGTGAAGGAGAACCTCGTCGACGCAGAGCCGGGGACCAAGTGGCTGGTCTTCCAGCCCACCGGCTGGGTGGAGTTCGACCTCGACGGCCCCGCGAAGGTCGTCACCTACGCACTGACCTCCGCCAACGACGCGGCGGAACGCGACCCGCGCGACTGGACCCTGCAGGGCTCCACCGACGGCAAGGACTGGAAGACCCTGGACACCCGCTCCGGCGAGTCCTTCCCCGAGCGGTTCCAGACGAAGTCGTACGACCTCGCGGAGCCCGCCGAGTACCAGCACTTCCGGATCGACATATCGAGGAACAACGGCGCGTCGGGCATCACGCAGCTCGCCGACCTGCAGCTGTCCACGGGCTCCACCGGGGACCCGGTGCCGCAGGACATGCTCTCGCTCGTCGACCGCGGCCCGAGCGGCTCGCCGACGGCGAAGTCGGGCGCCGGCTTCACCGGTACGCGGGCGCTGCGCTACGCGGGCCGGCACACCGGCGACGGCAGGGCGTACTCGTACAACAAGGTCTTCGACGTCGACGTCCCCGTCCGCCGGGACACCGCGCTGTCGTACCGGATCTACCCGTCGATGGCGGACGGCGACCGCGACTACGACGCCACCAACGTCTCGGTGGACCTGGTCTTCACCGACGGCACCTCCCTCAGCCGTCTGGGCGCCACCGACGAGCACGGCTTCGCGCTCACTCCGCAGGGGCAGGGCGCGGCCAAGGTGCTCTACGTCAACCAGTGGAACGACGTCGTCTCCCGGATCGGGTCGGTCGCCGCGGGCAAGACCGTCGACCGCATCCTGGTGGCGTACGACTCCCCCAAGGGCCCGGCGAAGTTCCGCGGCTGGCTGGACGACGTGACGCTGGAGCCGCTCGCGCAGGAGAAGCCGAAGGCGCACCTGTCGGACTACGCGCTGACGACCCGCGGGACCAACTCCAGCGGCAGCTTCTCGCGCGGCAACAACTTCCCGGCCACTGCAGTGCCGCACGGCTTCAACTTCTGGACGCCGGTGACCAACGCGGGCACCCTCAACTGGCTGTACGACTACGCCAAGGCGAACAACTCCGACAACCTGCCCACGATCCAGGCGTTCAGCGCCAGCCACGAGCCCAGCCCCTGGATGGGCGACCGGCAGACCTTCCAGGTGATGCCGTCGGCCGCCTCCGGCACCCCGGACACGGCACGCGGCGCACGGGCCCTGGCCTTCCGGCACGAGAACGAGACGGCGCGCCCCTACTACTACGGCGTGAGGTTCGAGAACGGCCTGAAGACGGAGATGGCCCCGACCGACCACGCGGCCGTGCTCCGCTTCACCTACCCCGGTGACGACGCGAGCGTGCTCTTCGACAACGTCACCGAGCAGGCGGGCCTGACGCTCGACAAGGAGACCGGCACCTTCACCGGCTACTCCGACGTGAAGTCCGGGCTGTCCACCGGCGCCACCCGGCTGTTCCTGTACGGCGAGTTCGACGCGCCCGTCACGGAGGGCACGTCGAGCGGCGTCAAGGGCTACCTGCGCTTCGACGCCGGCGAGGACCGCACCGTGTCGCTGCGGCTGGCCACCTCCCTGATCAGCATCGACCAGGCGAAGGACAACCTGCGCCAGGAGATCCCGGGCGGCACCTCCTTCGAGACGGTGAAGAAGCGCGCGCAGAAGCAGTGGGACAAGCTGCTGGGCCGCGTCGAGGTCGAGGGTGCCACCACGGACCAGCTGACGACCCTCTACTCCAGCCTGTACCGGCTGTACCTGTACCCCAACTCCGGCTTCGAGAAGGTGGGGTCGACGTACCAGTACGCGTCCCCGTTCTCCGCGATGCCCGGTCCCGACACCCCGACCCACACCGGCGCGAAGATCGTGGACGGCAAGGTCTACGTCAACAACGGCTTCTGGGACACCTACCGGACGACGTGGCCGGCGTACTCCTTCCTGACGCCCGGCCAGGCCGGTGAGATGGTCGACGGGTTCGTGCAGCAGTACAAGGACGGCGGCTGGACCTCGCGCTGGTCGTCCCCCGGCTACGCGGACCTGATGACGGGCACGTCCTCGGACGTGGCCTTCGCCGACGCCTACGTCAAGGGCGTGAACTTCGACGCCGAGGCGGCGTACGACGCGGCCGTGAAGAACGCGACGGTCGTCCCGCCGCAGTCGGGCGTGGGCCGCAAGGGGATGACGACCTCCCCCTTCCTCGGCTACACGAGCACCGACACCCACGAGGGCCTGTCGTGGGCGCTGGAGGGCTACCTCAACGACTACGGCATCGCCGAGATGGGCAAGGCCCTCTACGAGAAGACCGGCAAGAAGCGCTACAAGGAGGAGTCGGCGTACTTCCTCAACCGCGCCCAGGACTACGTCAACCTCTTCGACCCGCAGGCGGGCTTCTTCCAGGGGCGTGACGCCAAGGGCGACTGGCGGGTGGACTCCGCGAAGTACGACCCGCGGGTGTGGGGTTACGACTACACCGAGACCAACGGCTGGGGCTACGCCTTCACCGCCCCGCAGGACAGCCGGGGTCTGGCCAACCTGTACGGCGGCCGCAGCGGTCTCGCGGAGAAGCTCGACGCGTACTTCTCCACCCCGGAGACCGCCTCGCCCGAGTTCGTCGGCTCCTACGGCGGCGTCATCCACGAGATGACGGAGGCCCGCGACGTCCGGATGGGCATGTACGGGCACTCCAACCAGGTGGCCCACCACGTCACGTACATGTACGACGCGGCCGGCCGTCCCTGGGAGACGCAGAAGAACGTCCGCGAGGTGCTCTCCCGCCTCTACACCGGCAGCGCCATCGGGCAGGGCTACCACGGCGACGAGGACAACGGCGAGCAGTCGGCCTGGTTCCTCTTCTCCGCGCTCGGCTTCTACCCCCTGGTGATGGGCAGCGGCGAGTACGCCGTCGGCTCCCCGCTGTTCACCAAGGCGACCGTCCACCTGGAGAACGGCAAGGACCTGGTCGTCAAGGCGCCCAAGAACAGCACGCGCAACGTGTACGTGCAGGACCTCAAGGTCAACGGCCGCTCCTGGACGTCGACCTCGCTGCCGCACTCGCTGCTCGCCAAGGGCGGTGTGCTGGAGTTCGCCATGGGCCCGAAGCCCTCGTCGTGGGGCACCGGCAAGAACGCCGCGCCGGTGTCGATCACCCAGGACGACAAGGTGCCCGCGCCCCGCGCGGACGCCCTCAAGGGCGACGGCGCCCTGTTCGACAACACCTCGGCGACGGACGCGGCGGCCACGACCGTCGACCTTCCGGTGGACGGACGCACCAAGGCCGTCCAGTACACGCTGACCTCGTCGTCGGACCGCACCAAGGCCCCCACCGGCTGGACCCTCCAGGGCTCCTCGGACGGCACGCACTGGAAGACCCTCGACAAGCGCTCCGGTGAGTCCTTCACCTGGGACCGCCAGACCCGGGCCTTCTCGGTCGCCTCTCCGGGCGGTTACACCCAGTACCGCTTGGTCCTGGACACCGAGTCGACCCTGGCGGAGGTGGAACTGCTCGCCTGATCCGCTGAAGGCGACGGGGGCGGGCGCGGAGGGACTCCGCGCCCGCCCCCGCCGTTCACCGCGGGCCGGCCGCCGGTCCCGGGCAGGGGCCACCGGCCCCGACGGCCGGGTCCACCGGCCGAAGGCCGAACTGGGTGACGCAGCTGCCGCTCTGGAGCCTCCCCTGAATTCACATCAGACATCGCACGTCTTTGCGCCATCCGGCACAACAATTGAGAATCCGGAATTACTCAACACATAGATCATCGCCTCCAGGTTTCGCGAGTGTTAAAACTGCCGTCACAGAGGAGTGATCGGTGGCGTCCACTTTGCCGCCCTTCCATCCGGGAGCGGCGGCGTCTCATGTGACCGTTCACCGGGGCGGAGTTCGCCACTCACCCTGCATGGCCTGTGCTCGGCGGGGACGCGCGAGGCTTCTTTGAATGCCGCCGAATCCGGACGGAAACCCCACGCCCGAGAACCCCGCGAATAGTGGCCGGCAGCGGACAGCCGCGCTGAACCTACCGCCAGTTGAGTGCGAATTCAAGCACTTTACATCCGCACTTCACTGATGATCAGATTCGGTCAATCAGTAACCCAGGAGGGCACGTGCGGTTTCCCATATCCCGAAGATCTGCGGTGTGGATCGCAGCGGTTGTTGTTGCCGGTGTGACGGTCGCTCCCGCGTCCGGCGCTGCGCCTTCGCAGCCCCTGCGTGGCGCTGCGGCCGGACCGGGCGGCGCGCAGCGCGTACCGGTCTCGGTCACGCTGATCACCGGTGACAAGGTGAAGGCGTTTCAGGAGCCCGGTGGGACGCTGTCCGTGGACGACGTCCGGCGCGCGTCGGGAACCAAGGGTTCGGTGCGTGTCGCCGTCGAGAACGGCGACACCTACGTGTATCCCGATGAGGCGATGCCCTACATCGCGACCGGCAGGCTCGACAAGCAACTCTTCAACATCACGCAGCTGGTAGCCCAGGGCTACGACGACGCCCACACCGTCGCGCTGCCCCTGATCATCACTCAGTCCAGCGGTGCGACCGCCCGCAAGGGCGGTGCCACCGAGGACGCACTGCCGTCCGGTACGGCTCTGCCAGGAGCGACGGCCACCCTGGGGCTTCCGTCCATCAACGGAGCAGCCGTCAAGGCCCAGCGGTCGAAGGCCGCCACCTTCTGGTCGGCGCTCACCGGCACCACCGGACAGGACGCCCCGCGGTCGGCGGCGCGGACCGCGGGGAGCCCGGACGATGCGGGCGCCCCCTCGTTCGCCGCCGATGTCGACAAGGTGTGGCTCGACGCCAAGGCGCAGGGGACCCTGGCGGAGACCACGGCGCAGATCGGGGCCCCCGAGGCGTGGAAGGCCGGTGGCACGGGCGCGGGCGTCCGGGTCGCCGTACTGGACTCAGGGGTGGACTTCACCCATCCCGACCTGGTCAATCGCATCGTGGCGTCCCGCAGCTTCGTCGAGGGCCAGGAGGTCGTCGACCGCAACGGCCATGGCACCCACACCGCCTCCACGGTCGGCGGGACCGGCGCCGCCTCCGGCGGGAAGGAGCGGGGAGTCGCCCCCGGCGCGGACCTGATCGTGGGCAAGGTCCTCGGGGACGACAACTCGGGTGCCAACTCGGGGATCATCGCCGGCATGGAATGGGCGGCGCGGACCGAGCACGCCAAGGTGATCAACATGAGCCTGGGCATGTCGACGTGGCACACCCAGGACGATCCCATGAGCCAGGCGGTCAACAAGCTGAGCGCCGAGACGGGCGCGCTGTTCGTCATCGCCGCCGGCAACGAGGGAACCAGCCCCTACAGCGTGAGCGCGCCGGGCACCGCTGACGCCGCGCTCACCGTCGGCGCGGTGGACTCCTCCGACGTCCTCTACTCGCGGTCCGGCGCCGGCCCGCGGTTGGGGGACGACGGCCTCAAGCCCGACTTGACCGCGCCGGGTGTCGACGTGCTGGCGGCGAACTCGCAGCAGGTGCCGGGGGCGGAGGGCTACTACCGCACCGACAGCGGCACCTCCATGGCGGCGCCCCACGTCACCGGGGCGGCGGCCCTGCTGGCCCAGAAGCACCCGGTGTGGACGGGGCAGCAGATCAAGGACGCGCTGATGAGCACCAGCGCGCTGACCCCCGCCTACACCCCCTACCAGGCCGGCGCCGGCCGCCTGGACGTCGCGGCCGCCTACCTGCAGGACCAGGTCATCGCGACCGGGTCCGTGGACGCGGGACTCGTACGCTGGACCAAGGACCAGAAGCGGAATCCGGTCAAGCGGAAGATCACCTACACCAACACCACCGACAGCGCCGTCACGTTGCGGCTCACGGTGGACCGCGGCGACTCGCCCGCGGGGGCGTTCACCGTGGCCGCCGACCGTGTCACGGTTCCGGCGCGCGGCACCTCGACGGTCGACGTCGTCGCGGACCCCAGGGCGCTCGCGGCGGGCCGGTACGCCGCCCAGGTCACCGCACGCTTCGCGGCCGGTGCCGTGCACACGGCCATGGGGATGTCCGTCGAGTCCGAGAAGTACGACCTGACGGTCCGCCTGAAAGACACGTCCGGGCAACCCGTCAGTGGCGAGGTCGAGATCACCGGTGCCGACGGGACCACCTCCGTCATGTGGGTCCCGGACGGCAGGCTCACCAGCCGCTGGGCCCCCGGCTCCTACACCGTCGTCTCCACCCTCGACGTCGAAGGCCGAAACGGCCCGCACTCCCTCGGGTACGCCGTACTGACCGCGCCCGAGGTGGACCTCAGGTCCGACCGGGAAGTGGAACTGGACGCGTCGCGCATCCGCCCGGTCAAGGTGGACACGCCCGAGCCCACGACCGTCACCAACAGCAGGATCGACCTGTACCGCTCCTTCACCTCCAGCGAGCCCACGTACAAGGACACACAGGCCCTGCACGAGATCATCATGACCTCGCCCGAGTACGACAGCCTGTGGGCGCTTCCGACCAAGGGCAAGGTGAAGAAGGGCAGTTTCGTCTTCACCACCCGGATCCGCGCCAAGCAGACCCCGCTGAAGATCACCTACGGCGGGCGCAGCCTCGACGAGACCCTGCTGGTGCAGCCCGGTTCCGCACCGTTCCAGGACGGCACCTCGCACGTCGAGGCCGTCTTCGCAGGCACCGGCAGGCCCGCCGACTACGTCGGGCTGTCCGCCCGCGGCAAGGCCGTGGTCGTCCGCGCCGACGCGTGGGTGGCCCCGGCGGACCAGGCGGCGGCCGCACGTGCCGCGGGCGCGGCGATGCTCCTGGTGGTCAACGGCATCGACGGCCGCCTGACCGACTGGTACGGGGACCCGGACGGCTACACGACCGGGCCCATCCCGGTCGCCTCTCTCACCGTCGACGAGGGCGCCGGCCTGATCAAGGAGATCACGTCCCCGGGGAGGACCAAGCTGGCGGTCGAGGCCCATCCCTCGCCGCGGTACCTGTACGACCTGGCCGACTACCACCACGGCGGCGTGCCCGACGACCCCTCCGCGTCGACGGACCCCGGCAGCCTCGCCCGCGTCGACAACGTCTTCGCCACGCCCGCCGGCAAGCAGATCAAGGAGAGCCGGGAGGACAGCCCGCCGTACGAGCAGTACCCCGCCGGCCATCCCTACAGCTTCGGGCCGCGCAACCCGACATTTCCGAGGGAGCCGGTCGCACCGGGTCCCCGAACCGACTGGGTGTCCGCCGGCGACGGCGTGAAGTGGCAGCAGTACGCCGGCGTCGCCGACGGCCTCACAAGCTTCACCGACGTCGTCGGCTACCGTCCGCGCAGCGTGCAGAGCCAAAACTGGTTCGGCCCCCTCATCCGGCCGCGCATGCTCAGCTTCGAGGTCCCGCAGCGATTCGGCGACGTCATGACGGGCATCATCACGGGCTTCGGTGACGGAGGAGCCGCCCACAGCGGCAGCACCGGCCTGATGTCCCGGGACTTCGCCCTCTACCAGGGGGACAAGAAGGTGTACCAGAGCGGGCCGTACGCCGACTTCGTCGCGGTCGACCTGGCCCCGCAGACGCTCCCCTACCGGCTCGTGGTCGACACGCAGGGGAACACCGACGTCACCCCGTACTCCTCCACCACGCACACCGAATGGCGGTTCCAGTCCGGAACCGCCGACGCTCAGGTCATCCCGCTGGTCCAGCTCGACTACGGAACGGAGCTGGACCGCGCCGGGCAGGCGAAGCGTACGTCGGCCTTCTCCGTCACTCCCGTCGTCCTCGGCAGTGACGCGGCCAAGGACGCGGTCTCCTCGGTCAAGCTCGAGGTGTCCTACGACGACGGGGCCTCCTGGCAGCCGCAGGACCTGAAGGCGAGCAAGGACACCTGGCAGGCGCAGCTCCACGCGCCGGCCCGGGCGGGTTACGTGTCCATCCGCGTCACCGCCAAGCAGCACAACGGCGGCGGCATCACCCAGACCGTCACCCGGGCCTTCGGTCTGAAGTAGCCCACGCGATGCGCCGGTGCCCGCACCCCGTGAGGGTGCGGGCACCGGCCCGGGCCGCGGTGCTCGCCGGCGGTCCGGGCACCAACCCGCGCACGACGCCGGCGTGGGACGGGGCGGCACCTGCTGTGGTGCCGCCCTCGTCGGGTCAGGGGGCCAGTAGGTTCAGCCAGGCCCCGGTCCGGACGGTGCCGTCCGCGGGCAGGCCGCGGGAGGACTGGAAGGACCGCACCGCGGTGTCCGTCGCCGGGCCGAAGGCTCCGTCGACGGACAGTCCCGCACCGCGGGTGTTCAGCAGGTACTGCACGGCGGAGACAGCGGGTCCGGTGTCGCCCTGCTTGAGCGTCGCGACGACGAGCGGCTGCCAGGTCGCGGGGCCGACGACGCCGTTCGAGGGCAGACCGCGCGAGGTCTGGAAGGAACGGACACCGGCGGCGGTCGTGATGCCGAAGACGCCGTCCACGGCGAGCCCCACCCCGCGGGCGTTCAGCAGGTACTGCAGGGCCCTGACCCGGGTGCCGCTCTGGCCTTGCTGCAGCAGGGGCCAGTCGGGCGCGGGCGTGCCGGCGCCGGTGGGCAGCGCGAAGGGCAGCGGGAGCAGCAGCTGGGTGTTGCGGGCCGTCGGTGCGCCGCGCCGCAGGTCGATGCCGCGGGCGACGGACTGGATGTCGTTGGCGGCCAGTTCGCGCGCCAGCGAGGCGAGCGCGGCGGGGGTGCCGGTGTCCCCGCCGTACGACAGCGGGGCGTCCGCGTCGACCATCGTGGTGAAGATCGACAGGTGGCCGCCGCCCTCGGCGATCTCGACGATCCGGGACTGCACGGGCCAGTCGATGTGCGAGGCGGTGTTCACCTCCCAGAATCCGGCGCTGAGCGCGGAGGTCCAGGCGGGCTTGTGCGCGGTGATGTTGTTGGTGTGCGTGTGGCCGTCCACCATCAGGACGACGTTCGGGAAGCGCAGCAGCTTGTCGCGCAGGTCGGCGCCGCTGTAGGGCGCGTCGTCGTCCGTGTTGTCCATCGAGTCGAGCGTGTGGTGGCAGCAGACGACGATCAGCTTGTCCTTGACCCCGGGCTGGGTGACGACGGTGCCGGGACCCGTGCCGTTGGGCCGGTCCGTCTCGTAGCGGGAGCTGTTCGCCTTCAGCTGCGCGTCCAGCCACTCCCACTGCGCCTGGTCGAGGGCGCCGTCCGCGCCGCCGCCCGGGTTGGTGGTGTCGAGCACGAGGACCTGGACGAGGTCGGAGGGGCCGGAGGGTATGGCGTAGTACGCCCGGTCGCTGCCGGAGGTGAAGCCGTGTCCGGCGGGGGTGCCGGTGGTGCGGAAGTGCTCGGCGACGAACTCGCGCCGCTCCAGCAGGCGTCGTGCCGGGTCGGCGGTGACCTTCTCGGTGTCGAGGGTGAAGTCGCCGGTGATGATGTCCGTCAGCAGCTCGATGTAGTAGGCGGGCCCGTTGTCGAAGACGTCGGGGACGCCCTCGATCTGGGTGATCTTCGTCGAGCCGGTGGCGATGCTCTTGAGCGGGTCGAACGGCAGGACGTCCGGCGCCACGTTGCCCTGCACGAGGCCGTCGTGGTTGCCGTAGGCGGCGTACCAGGGCATGCGCAGGCCGCCCGCGGTGAAGGGCCTGCGGGCGGCGGCGAGCAGACCGGTCACCAGGGGGAAGCCGGCCAGCTCGTTGTTGTCGGGGGGGCTCTGCCGGGCCTGCGGGTGCCAGTAGTGGACGTCGGTGCCGAACCGCCCGCTGCTCACGCTCTCGTCGAGGGCGAGGTTGCCGGAATCGGGGGTGACGGTGTTGCCGTCCAGCAGGTCGATGTACCAACGGGTCTCGTTGTACTGGCAGTTGTCGACCGCGTCGCCGGTGACGACGGTGAAGGCCAGCGGTGCGCCGGTCCGCGGTCCGCGTCCGACCTGCCGGACGGCGCGGCACATCGCGTCGGTCGTCTGGGTCGACAGGAACTCGTGCGCGCGGTACGCGGACTCGGTGGGATACGAGTTGTAGTGCGGCGGGCCGTAGTCGGCGAGCCGGTCGAGGCACTCGACGCGCAGCGGTGACTGGTCGTCGACGATGTGCAGGTCGGACATCTGGGCGAAGGCGATCAGCGACCGGGTCACCGTGGGTGCGGTGACGTTGGCCAGGTCCTTGCGGACGAGGTGGGGTTCGCCGGGCCCCGCGACGATCCCGCGGTAGCCGGACCCGAGGTCCGGGCCGCGCAGCAGCGTACGGTCCAGGGTCGACAGGCCCGGTACGGAACCGTCGTCGGCGGTGGTCCGGGGGGCGGCGGCCGCGAGGCCGGCGAGGCCGCCTTGGGTGACGGTGGCGGTCACCACGCTCACGGCGGTCGCCATCAGCATTCTTCGGCGCGTCAGAGACATTCCGCATCCTGTTCGGTCGTCAGCCGCCGTACGCGGGCAGCACGGCATGGCGATGGGGGGACGAGGGAGGCGCGCGGACCACCCGGTCGTGGAGCGGAGGACCGGGCCCGCCAAGAGTGGCAAAGGGAGGGCCCGACCGCAAGGAGTGGTACAGCCACTCATCCACTTTCTGACCGACTCACTTGTCGGTGACGGCATGACGCGACCCCGCACGGACCTTCGGGCGCGGCCGTACGGGGTCTGCGGGGAGGTGGGTGGTCAGCTGTTGGCGTTCAGCACGGGGTAGTAGCCGCTCGAGTGGCCCTTGGCGGTCGGGTGGTAGGACTCCCAGCTCGGCGAGACCACCAGGGAGTGCAACCAGTCGTCGCCGGAGCACAGTTCATGGCCGTTGAAGGTCCCCCGGACGTCGCCGAAGACGAAGCCGTGGGCGGCGGCCCTGGCGGCGATGACGCCGTCGAGGACGTCCGCGGCCTCGTCGATCTTGCGGTGCTTGGTGTCGGACAGGCCGACGCACAGCACGTTCAGGGTGTACACGCGGGGATAGCCGAGGACGACGACCTTGGCGTTGGGGGCCTTGGCGCGGATCGCGTTGTAGGTGGCGTCCAGGCGGGCGGGCAGGGTGTTGCGGGCGTAGTTCTCCGCCTGGGTGACCCGGTTGACGCAGTCGGTGTCGGAGCCGATCACACAGGTCGTCATGACGTCCGAGAAGCCCGCGTCGTTGCCGCCGATGGTGAGGGAGACCAGACCGGTGGAGGCGTTCAGCGGGCCGAGCTGGTTGTTGGTCACGTCCGTGGTCACCGCACCCGAGCAGGAGGTGTCGGCGAAGGAGGAGGGGGCGTGGGCGTTCTTCCAGAGGTACGGGTACGCGCTGAAACTCCGGTGGCAACTGCCGCTGGCGCTGTCGTAGTTACCCGCTCCGTTGCCGGCGGAGTACGAGTCCCCCAGCGCGACGTAGGCGGGCCCGGCGGCGTGTGCCGGGGTGGACCACAGCAGGCCGAAGGCCAGGGTGACGATCAGGGTGGTCAGGGCCGACAACGACGTGGTGCGTCTCACGGAACCTCCCTGGGCGGAGAGTTGACTACCACTTGGTAGCCCCGGACCCGGCCCCTTGGGAAGTGTCCATGACAATGGAATGTTAAAATTTCTTCGCGCGTAGATCCCGCGTTCGGCTCATCGCCGTCTCCGGGCCGGGGACGCGCCGGGCGACCGATGGCAGGATGCTTGCGGTGGTGGTCGGCCACGCCACCGGGCGGGAGAGCCGGAGGAGGCCCCTTGAGCGGCAGGAAGAACCATCACGTCGTCGTGCTCGTGCTGGAGGGTGCCAAGCCGCTGGACGTCGGGATCCCGGCGCAGGTGTTCTCCAACCGGCCGAGCATGCCCTACGACGTACGGGTGTGCGGCGCCGCGCCCGGGCTGGTGACCGGCGGCGACGGGCTCTCGTACCACGTGGCGGAGGGTCTGGAGGCGTTCGAGGACGCCGACACCGTCTTCATCCCCGGTTACCGGGAGCCGGCCGGCGCCGAACCGCCCGCGGCGGTCGTCGGCGCGCTGACGGCGGCCCACGAGCGCGGGACCCGGCTCGCGGCCATCTCGACCGGGGCGTTCGCGCTGGCGGCGACGGGCCTGCTGGACGGCAAGCGGGCCACGACCCACTGGCACTACACCAAGGCCCTCGCCGAGCGGCACCCCCTGGTGCGGGTGGACGAGAACGTGCTGTTCGTGGACGAGGGCGACGTGCTCACCTCGGCCGGAGCGGCGTCCGGCATCGACCTGTGCCTGCACCTGGTGCGGCGGGACCACGGCGTCGCCCTCTCCAACCACGTGGCGCGGCGGCTGGTGGCGGCGCCGTACCGCAGCGGAGGCCAGGCCCAGTACGTCCCCCGGAGCGTGCCCGAGCCGCTCGGCGACCTCTTCGCCGGCACCCGCGAGTGGGCCCTGGCGCACCTGGCCGAACCGCTGACGCTGGAGACGCTCGCCCGCAACGCGCGGGTCTCGGCGCGCACCTTCTCACGGCGGTTCGTGGAGGACACCGGCTACACGCCGATGCAGTGGGTGCTGCGGGCCCGGGTCGACCTGGCCCGCGAACTGCTGGAACGCACCGACCTGGGCGTGGAGCAGATCGCCGACCGCGTCGGCCTCGGCACCGGCGCGAACCTGCGCCTGCACTTCCACCGCATCCTCGGGACCTCCCCCACGGAGTACCGGAACACCTTCTCGGCCTGACCGGGAGGAAGTGGCGAGGGAGTGGCGGGATCCTTGCGATCGATGGCGAAATGTATGGCGGGATACTTGCGCATGCTGTCGTTCAGGCCACTGCCGCAAGGGCCCGCGCATGCGGAGCATGGAGGCGGCAACGAAAGGAACCCGCCATGACCCGCATCGCCGTCAACGGATTCGGCCGCATCGGACGCAACACCCTCCGCGCCCTCGTCGAGCGCGGCAGCGACCTCGAGGTGGTCGCCGTCAACGACCTCACGGCACCCGAGTCCCTCGCGCACCTGCTCAAGTTCGACAGCGCGCTCGGGCGGCTCGGGCGCACCGTCGAGGTGGACGGCTCCGAGCTGGTGGTCGACGGCCGCCGGATCAAGGTGCTCGCCGAGCGCGAACCGGCCAAGCTGCCGTGGGCCGAGCTGGGCGTCGACGTCGTGCTGGAGTCCACCGGCCGCTTCACCTCGGCGGAGGCCGCCCGCGCGCACCTGGCCGCCGGTGCCAAGCGGGTCCTGGTCAGCGCCCCCTCCGACGGCGCCGACGTCACCCTCGCGTACGGCGTCAACACCGAGGAGTACGACCCGGCCCGGCACACCATCGTGTCGAACGCCTCGTGCACCACGAACGCCCTGGCCCCGCTCGCGTCCGTGCTGGACGACCTGGCCGGCATCGAGCACGGCTTCATGACCACGGTGCACGCCTACACCCAGGAGCAGAACCTCCAGGACGGCCCGCACCGCGACATGCGGCGCGCCCGCGCCGCCGGCGTGAACATCGTGCCCACCACCACCGGGGCCGCCAAGGCCATCGGCAAGGTGCTGCCGAAGCTCGACGGCAAGCTCTCGGGCGACTCCATCCGCGTGCCCGTACCGGTGGGCTCGATCGTGGAGCTCAACACCACGGTCTCCCGCGAGGTCACCCGCGAGCAGGTGCTGGACGCCTACCGGGCCGCCGCCGACGGCAAGCTGAAGGGCATCCTCGACTACGCCACCGAGCCGCTGGTCTCCAGCGACATCACCGGCCACCCGGCCTCGTCCATCTTCGACGCCGCCCTCACCCGCGTCGACGGCCGCCACATCAAGGTGGTGGCCTGGTACGACAACGAGTGGGGCTTCTCCAACCGGGTCGTCGACACCCTCGAACTCCTCGCCCGCGCCTGACCGCCGGTGGGGGGCCGGCAGCACACGCCGGCCCCCCGACCGCGCCCCGTCAGGAGAACGGCCGGTACCAGGGCCGCTTCACCGGGGGCAGCCGCCGGGCGAAGAAGGCGGCGACGACGGCCTGCTGGGTCTCATCGAAGGCCCGCTTGGGGAAGAACCCGTAGGCTCCGCTGACCTGGCGCAGGTACCAGAACCCCGCACGCTCCCGCGCCTCGCGGTAGGCGTCCCAGCCGACCTCCGCCTGCGAGACGGTCGTGCGCAGCGTGTAGGCCTGCTCCGTCAGCCGGACGGTCCACGGTTCGGCGAACTGGCGCGCGATCCTGCGGACGGCGAGACGGACCGCGACGACCTCGAGGAAGAACGGCATGCCGATCCCGTAGAAGAGCAGCCACTTCTTCGGCTCGTCCGAGAACAGGGACAGCGCGCCCAGCAGGGCCAGGAGAAGGCCGAGGACGGTGACCCCACGGATGGCGGGCGAACTGCGGATCGCTCTGCGGTACTCCCGTCCCGTCATCTGGAACGTCGCGGTGAGGTCCACGGCCGGGTACCGCCTTCGTCGAGGGTGACGGGCTTCACGTGCCCGGACGCCGAGAGGGTACCGGGCGCCCCGAACGCGCCCGTCCTCGGGGGGATAGGATCGCGCGCCGTGGCGAACCCGAGCTTCATCGACTGCTGCGCCGGGCCCGAACTCGCCTGGGTGCGGACGCTGTACGAGTCCCACCACGACCAGGAGTCCCTGCTGTGCTGCGCGGCCTGCCGGACCTACTGGTTCCACCGCTTCCACGAGTACCCCGGCTGGTCCGGCGGCGGCGACGACCTGACGACCTGGTACACCCGCCTCACCCCCGCGGAGGGCGAACGCCTCCGGGACACGGCCGACCCGTCCGCCGAGGACCTCTCCTTCCTCCGGACGCGCCCGGGATGGATGGACGACGCCCGCGGCTCCCGCCGGGTCGACGGCGCGCCGGACCACCCGCACGGCTGACCGGCCTCGCCGGCTACTGCCCGCGGGCCGGCTGACCGGAGATGAGCAGGGTGGTACCGGCCGGGCGGAAGCCCAGGCGGGCGTAGATGCGGGCGACGGTCCGGTGCGCGTAGGCCAGGAAGACGGTGCGCACGCCGTGGTCGCGGGCGTGGGCGGCGAGGGCGGCCGTCACGGCGGCGCCGAGGCCCTGGCGGCGGGCGGTGGGTAGGGTACCGACGCCGCCGATCTCCGTGGTGCCGTCGGCAGGATGGTGGTGGCCCGCGGCGAGCGGGGTGCCGTCGGGGGCGAAGGCGGCGAAGAGCGTCTTGTGGCCGGTGCGGAGCGAGGGGGCGGTCGTCGCCACGGTGGCGTCCGCCCGCAGCGCCTCGGCGGCCGCCGCCAGTTCGGCGCGGCCCGCCGTCCCGGTCGCGGTGCCCTCGTCGGCGAACGCCAGCCCGGGGAGGGCAAGTACGGCGGGGAGCGCGGGATCGTCGGCGTGCACCTCCCGGATCGTGACCCCGTCGGGGAGGGGCTGCCGCAGCAGCGGACGGCGGGGGTCGAGGACCATCAAGGGGCGTTCCGCCACCGGGAGACCGGCTGCCTCGATGCTCCCGCGCAGTGACGGCGTGACCTCCGCGAGCCATTCGAAGGCCTGCGGCACGCCGAGTTCGCGCTGCCGGGCGCGGACCCGGGCGATGTCGTCCGCGGAGGGCGCCCCGCGGCCGCCCACCACATCGGGGCGGGCGTGGCCCGGCCCGCCGTAATAGGGGGTGCCGGGCTCCTTGCGGACGAACAGGCACAGGGAGCCGAACCTCTCGGCTTCGGCGAACAGCAGCGGCACCGTGGCGTAGTAGCGCTCGATGCGGTCACGCGGGGACGGCTCGGTCATGGGGTGCAGGAGACCACGGGCCGCAGCGCCCGAGCAGGAAGTCGTGGACCGCCTGGCGGCCCTCGTCGCTCGCCGCCCGGCTCTGCACGGAGTGGGCGGCGCCGTGGACCACCACGACCTGGGCCCGCGGGGTCAGCTTCTTCTGGTCGTACAGCCATTCCAGAGGCGTCGACAGGTCCCGGTCGCCGCCGAGGAGCAGCACCGGGACGCCGGGGAGGCGCCGGTGCGCGGCAGGTAGCGGCGGGGCCGGGGTGCGGGGCCAGTCGAGGCAGCTGAGCATGGAGCCGAGGCCCATCGCCGTGACGGCGTCGAAGGGGCCGTGGTCGGCCGGGGTCAGTTCGGCACCCGCCTTCTCCAGCGCGTCCCGCCGGCCGGCGACCGGGGCGTCCGACCTGCCCCAGGGGTAGCGTCCGTCGAGGCACAACGTCGAGGCGTGGAGCCCCTGGCTGAGTTCCTCCGCGGTCGCCGCGCTGCCCTGCCGTACGCCCTGGATGAGGCCGTTGAGCAGTCCCGGGTCGCCCTCGGCGGCCTGGTGGAGGGCGTCGATCATGTCCGCGTAGTCGGGGTCGACGAACTCCCAGGTGGTGAGCGCGTCCAGCACGTCGACGCCGTTGCCGTAGGTGTCCACGACCTCGGCCAGGTCAGCCGCCGGGTCCGTGGCGCAGCCGATGCTCGCGCACGCCGCCGTCAGCACGCGCGGCGCGGCCCGCATCGCGGCCAGGTCCATCGGGTCGTAACCGGTCTGGGGCACCACCGAGTCCAGCACCATCCGGGCCACGTGCCCGGGGTGGGCGAGGGCGTACCGCTCGGCGGTGTACGTGCCGTGGGAGACACCGTCGAGGGTCATCTTCCGCACGCCCAGCGCGCGGCGGAGCAGTTCGAGGTCGGCGACCGTGTCGCCGGTGCCGTAGAAGCGGCGGTCGGGACCGATGGCCGCGGCGCAGTCCCGCACCGCGCGTGCGGTGGGCGGCGTCAGGTCCGACGATCCCATCTGCTCCTGCAGCGCGGGGCATTGCAGCGCGTCGCCGCCGGTGCCGCGCTGGTCGATCATGACGAGGCGGTAGTCCTTGAGCACCGGCTCCAGTACCTTGCGCATCCGTTCCACGAAGGGGACGCCCGGCTGTCCGGGGCCACCCGTCAGGAACAGCAGGACGCCCTTGGGGGCGTCCGCGTTGTCGCCCATGGCGACCTTCAGGCCCAGCCGGCCCCGTACCGCGCCGCTGTGGTCGAGCGGAACCGTCAGCGTGGCACAGCTGAAGCCGTCCAGGCCGGGGCAGGCCGCGGTGCCGGAGAGCCCCCCGCTCCCCCCGGCCTGGACGGCTTCAGC
>NZ_JARAVO010000209.1:0-17285 GCF_033792805.1 Streptomyces sp. PA03-1a | reverse complement strand
GTGCCGCCGATGCCCCCGGTGCCGCCGGTGCCGCCGTCGTTGTCGGGGCCGTTGTCCGAGCCGTTGTCCCCGCGGTCGTCGTCGTCCCGACCGGAGTCGTCGCGTCCGGAGTCGTCACGGCCGCCGTTGTCGCGGCCTGAGTCCTCGTGGTCGTTGTCGCTGTTGTTGTCGCCGTTGCCGCGCCCGCTGTCGTCGTCATCGTCATCGTCGTTGTTGTTGTTCTGCCGGCCGTTGTCCTGGCCGTCGTCGTCGCCCTTGTTGCCGAACTGCAGGAGGGGGTTGTTGCTGCCGCCGTCCTGGTCCCCGTCACCCCCGCCTCCGCCACCTCCGCCGCCTCCGCCGAACTGGAACGAGGTCCCGCTGGAGTCGTCCGGTCCGTCGTCGGCCACGGCGGCGGGACCGCACAGCGCGATCAGCGTCGCCGCCGCGGCGGCGCACAAGGGAACGCGGGCGGCTCCCATGACAGAGCCCATGATCACAACCTCCACTCAACCGGGCTCACGTCGTCGGATTGGTCGGCCCCGGTGTTTCGAAGGTCCCTTCCCGCGCGGGCCCTCGCATGCGGTGGTGGTCCGGACGGGTCGGGGGGTCGCCCGGACCGGGGACAAGGGCGGACGCCGCGCGCATGTGCACAGGTCACCCGGCCGGACTAGAGTCCGCAGCCATGACAGCGCGCAAGCCCATCGAATCCTGGCTCACCGACATGGACGGCGTCCTGATGCACGAGGGCATCCCGGTGCCCGGCGCGGACGCCTTTATCAAGCGGCTGCGGGACTCGGGCCGCCCGTTCCTCGTCCTGACGAACAACTCGATCTACACACCCCGCGACCTGGCGGCGCGGCTCAGCCGCATCGGCCTGGACGTGCCGGCCGAGAACATCTGGACCTCGGCGCTGGCCACGGCCCGCTTCCTGGACGACCAGCACCCCGGCGGGACGGCGTACGTGATCGGGGAGGCCGGCCTCACCACGGCCCTGCACGACGCGGGCTACGTGCTGACCGACCACGAGCCCGACTTCGTGATCCTGGGCGAGACGCGGACCTACTCCTTCGAGGCCCTCACCAAGGCCATCCGCCTGATCAACGCCGGGTCCCGGTTCATCGCCACCAACCCGGACAACACCGGGCCCTCGCCCGAGGGGGCGCTGCCCGCCACCGGCTCGGTCGCCGCCCTGATCACCAAGGCGACGGGGAAGGACCCGTACTTCGTCGGCAAGCCGAACCCGCTGATGATGCGCACCGGCCTCAACACCATCGGCGCGCACTCGGAGACCTCCGCCATGATCGGCGACCGCATGGACACCGACGTGCTGGCGGGCCTGGAGGCCGGGATGCAGACCTTCCTGGTGCTGACCGGCCTGACCAAGGCGGGCGACATCGACCGCTTCCCCTACCGGCCGACCACCGTCGTGGACTCCATCGCGGACCTCGTCGACCTCGTCTGACGACGGTGCGCCCCCGGCCGCGACCGGCCGGGGGCGGTGGCACCCTCCACGATCCGGTGCGGCCACACGGTGACGCCGCGCCGCGGGACGTTCACCGGATGATCATCCGCCGGGCGGCGGGAGTTGGGGGCGGCGGAGCAGGCTCTCCCCCGCATTTCCTCAGCGATCTTGGAAGGGCGTCCACCGATGCTGTCCCGCACCCGCACGGCCACCCTCGTCCCCGGCGCGGTCGCCACCGTGCTCGCCGCCACGATGGTGCCGCTCCTCGGCACCCCGGCGGGCGCCGCCTCGTACGGCACCCCGACGATCTCCCTGTCCGCCTCCTACCTCTCCGGCGCGGTCGGTGCCACCGCCGACCCGACCGTCACGGTCACCGTCGCGCAGAGCGGCGCGGACGCCTCGGCGCTCACCGTCGCCGCCTCCGCCAGCACCAGGACCTCGGTCGCCGGCACCGGCGACGTGACCGTCACGGGCACGGGCGGCAGCCGCACCCTGGCGGTCGCCCCCCGCGCCCGCGGCTACGCCGACCTGACGGTCAAGGTGACCGGCCTCGGCGGCAAGACCGCCACCAAGACGCTGCACTTCGCCGCCTCCGCCGCCGTCACCCACGCCGCCGACACGCGGTACACCACCGGCTCCAGCGACGCCTCCGCCGCCGTGGACGTCGGCGGCGGCTACATGGTCGTCGCCGACGACGAGAGCAACGTGCTGCGGCTGTACCGGCGCGACGGCTCCGGCGCCCCCGTGCGCACCTGGGACATCGGCTCCAAGGCCGGCGCCTCCTCCGAGATCGACATCGAGGCCGGCACCCGGGCGGGGGACACCATCTACTGGACCGGCTCCATGGGCAACAACAAGGACGGCGAGGTGAAGGCCGACCGCTCCACGCTCTTCGCCACCACCGTCACCGGCAGCGGCGCCGACACCCAGCTGACCGTCTCCGGCTACTACGAGGGCCTGCGCGCCGACCTGATCGCCTGGGACAAGGCCGGCGGCAACCGCTACGGCTTCGCCGCGGGCGCCGCCTCCGGTGAGATACCCAAGGCCATCGACGGCTTCAACGCCGAGGGCATGGAGTTCGCCCCCGGCTCGACCAGCACCGCCTACATCGGCTTCCGCGCGCCGCTGGTGCCCCCGGCCTCCGGCGGGAAGGCGCTGCTGGTGCCGGTCACCAACCTCGACAAGCTGGTCGGCGGCAGGCCCAACACCTCCGTCCACGCCACCTTCGGCACCCCGGTCACCCTCGACCTCGGCGGCCTCAGCGTCCGTGACATCCGCCGCAACGCCGCCGGGCAGTACCTGATCCTGGCCGGTTCCTGGGCCGCCGACGACAACAGCGACCCGTACGCCCTCTACTCCTGGGACGGCAACGCCGGCAGCACGCCCGTCAAGCTGCTCGACCTGCCCACCTCCGACCCGGGTGCCTGGGAGGCCATCGTGGACGTCCCGGACCTGACCGCGGCCGGTGCCCGGGCGCAGCTGATGACCGACAACGGCGCCGCCGACCTCTACGGGGACGGCAAGGAGGCCAAGGACCTCAGCCACCCCGAGTGGCAGAAGTCCCGCAGCACCTGGTTCACCCTCGGCGGCTGAACCGCAGGGCCGCACCGCCCATGACCAGCAGCACCCCGGCGCCCGTGAGCATCAGCGCGGGCGCCCGGTGCTGTTCGCCCGTGGCGGCCAGACGCGGTGGGGTGCCCGGTGCGCTGCCCGGGGCGGTCTCGTCGCCCTTGCCGGGTACGGGTGCCGGCCCGGATCCCGTACCGGGACCCGTACCCGGTCCGGTGCCCGGTCCGGTGCCCGGACCGGCGCCCGGCCCGGCGCCCACGGAGGGATCCGGTGCCGGGGACCCGCCCGGGCGCGTGCCCGGCCCGTCACCCGGTCCGGTGCCTTCGCCGCCGTCCCCGCCGTCCCCGCCTTCGCCGCCGTCCGGCTGCCCTTCGTCTTCCGGCCGGCCGGGGCGCGGGGACTGCGGCCCGGCCGTGGCGTCCCGGTGGGGGACGACGTCGAAGTCGTAGCCGGCGGACTCCCCGACCCAGTCGCCGTCCGTGCCGCGACGCTCCATGATCGTGGCCGAGGCCGTGACCGGCCCGGCGGGCGTGGGCGCGGTGAAGCGCAGCCGCAGGGCGATCGCCACCTTGCGGCGCGACGGCAGTGTGGTGCCCGGCCCGTCCTTGCCGCCCACCACGGCGATGTTCTCGTCGTTGTCCGTGCGCTCGACGGCCACCGGCCGCCACGAGCGGTCCCGTGCGCTCCGCGATCCCGCGACGGGGGCCGGCACCCGGTACTCCAGGCGGATCTGATCGGGCGCCAGCTTCCGTCCGCGGTCGACGAAGACGAGGACCGGGTGCACGTCGCGCAGCGGCCCGCTCGACGTGTTCTCCAGTTCCACCCGGAACTCCTCGGGCCCGGCCCCCGCCGTGTAGGTGTGGGGGCCGCCCAGCAGCCGGGCGGTGACCGGGAAGGGCTCCGCGGCCGACTGGGGGGCCGCCGCCACGACCGCTGCCGCCGCGACGGCCAGAGCGCTGCACCACCTCATGGGCAGCGAAGCTCCCACGGTCATCCGCTGATATCACCGCGCGACGCGGCGACGGCCCGCCCCCGCACCCGTACGGGCGGCTAGCCGACCGCCGTCTGGCCGAAGAGCGGCGCCAGCGCCAGCAGCGCGGCCCCCTCGGCGACCACGCGCCGCCCGGCCGCGGCGACGGTGACGGGCACCGTGCGGCCGGCCGCGCGCAGGGTGCGCGGGTCCATGGCGGCGGCCACCTCGCGCGCGAAGAGCGCGGGGTCCGCCAGCACGGTGCGGCCGCCGAGCACGACCCGGTCGATGTCCAGCAGGGAGACCAGGTTGGCGGCGCCGACGCCGAGCAGCCGCGCGGCCTGCGCCGTGTCGCCGCGGCCGACGGCGGCCAGGCACAGCGCCTCCAGGCAACCCCGGTTGCCGCAGGCGCACACCGGGCCGTCCAGGGCGACCGCCTGGTGGCCGAACTCGCCCGCGCCGGTGCGGGCGCCGCGGTGCAGGGTGCCGTCGAGCACGAGGCCCGCGCCGAGGCCGGTCCCCAGGTGCAGGTAGCCGAACGAGTCCCCGGCACCCCGGCCCGCCCCCGCGCCGTGTGCACCGTCCGCGCCGTCCCGGTCCCCGTCCACGTCCCCGCCGGGCGGGAGCACGGCGAGGGCCGCCGCGTTGGTGTCCTTGTCCAGCACGACGGGCAGCCCGAGGCGTTCGGCCAGCGCGTCGCGCAGCGGGTAGCCGTCACATCCCGGCAGGCCCGTGACGCGGTGCAGCACCCCCGCGGTGTGGTCGAGCGGGCCCGGGCAGGCCAGCCCGGCGCCGAGCACCGCCCCGTCCGCGCCGGGCGTGGCGCCGACGGTCTCCCGGACCAGTCCCGCCACCGCCTCCAGCACCTCCCCGGCCGGGCGCCGCAGGTCCAGGGGGACGGTCCCGGCGTCCACCACGCCGCCCGCCAGGTCGGCGAGCACCACCGTCAACTCGTCGCGGTCCAGGTGCACCCCCACGGCGTACCGGGCGCGGCGCGCCAGCCGCAGCAGGGTGCGCGGCTTGCCGCCGGTCGGGGCGCCGCGCCCCGCCTCGTCGACCAGGCCGTCCGCCCGCAGCCGTGCGGTGATCTTGCTGACGGCCTGGGGGGTGAGCCCGGTGCGCTCGGCCAGTTCCAGGCGGCTGATGCCGGCGCCCCCGCCCACGGTCGCCGTCCGCAGCAGGCCCAGGACGAGAGCGGCGTTGTGGCTGCGCAGCGCGGGCAGGTTGGCCCCGGAGATTCCCCTGTTCACATCTCCCATTGTCAGCTTCGCTTGCGCTTTGGCAACAGCGTTGCTTAAGTGGTGCCATGGCTCCCGCACCTCTTCGCGTCGGGCTGGTCGGCTACGGTCTGGCCGGCTCGGTCTTCCACGCCCCGCTGATCTCCACCACCGACGGCCTCGTCCTGGACACCGTCGTCACCGGCAACCCGGAGCGCCAGGCGCAGGCACACGCCGAGCACCCGGACGTCCGCATCGCCGGTCACCCGGACGAGCTGTGGAAGCGCGCCGGCGAGCTCGACCTGATCGTCCTGGCCTCGCCGAACAAGACCCACGTCCCGTTCGCGACCGCCGCGCTGGAGGCCGGACTCGCGGTCGTCGTCGACAAGCCGGTGGCCGGCACCGCGGCCGAGGCGCACGCCCTCGCGGACCTCGCCGACGAGCGCGGCCTGCTGCTCTCGGTCTTCCAGAACCGCCGCTGGGACAACGACTTCCTCACCCTGCGCGGGCTGCTGGAGCGCGGCGAACTGGGCGAGGTGTGGCGCTTCGAGTCCCGCTTCGAGCGGTGGCGGCCGAGCCTGAAGGGCGGCTGGCGCGAGTCCGGCGACCCCGCCGAGATCGGCGGCCTGCTCTACGACCTCGGCAGCCACCTCGTCGACCAGGCGCTGACCCTCTTCGGGCCCGCCGTCCACGTGTACGGCGAGCTGGACGTGCGACGGCCCGGCGCCCAGGTGGACGACGACGCCTTCGTGGCCGTGACCCACGCCGGGGGCGTCCGCTCCCACCTGTGGATGAGTGCCACCACCGCCCAGCTCGGCCCCCGCTTCCGGGTGCTCGGCAGCGCCGCCGGATATGTCAAGCACGGCCTGGACCCGCAGGAGGCCGCGCTGCGCGACGGCGCCCGCCCCGCCACCGGCGCCGTGTGGGGCACCGAACCGGAGGCCGAGTGGGGCGTGCTGGGCGCCGGTGACGAGGTGCGCCCCGTGCCGACCGTGCCGGGCGACTACCCCGCGTACTACGTCGCCGTCGCCGCCGCCCTGCGGGACGGCACCGCGCCGCCGGTCACCGCCCGCGAGGCCGCCGACGCGCTCACGGTCATCGAGGCGGCCGCCGTCTCGGCCCGCGAGGGGCGGACCGTGCGGCTCACGCCGAAGGCCTGACCCCAGGCTCTTCCCCGGGGCGTACAGCGCCCGGCCCGCGGTCCGCTCCTCCCGGAGCCGCCGGCCGGGCGCTCCTCACCCTCGGGCGCCGGGACCGCGGGAGTGGTCCGGTGCGTCAGGGGAGAGACGGTGGACCCGCCCCGGGCCGTCCGGCGGCTCCGCAGGCACGCCGACGGACACGGTGGGCGCGAGGACGTAGCCACGGGCGACCCCGACCGCCGCCCAGGCCACCCGTGTCGCCGACGCGCCGTACGCCAGGACTTCCGGCACCGCCGCGCGCCCCAGGGGCGAGGTCCAGGAGACGTCGGGTGCGGATCTTCGCGGATCGGACAGGGACAGTCGTGAGGAGGCCGCGAGCTTGGCCATGGCCGGACCACGTCCTGGAGGCGTAGGAAACACTTCCGGCGACCGGGGTCCTGGGCCGCCCTGTCAGGCTAGGACACCTGAACGCGGCCGGGCTAGGGCGTGTTGGGGGCGCGCGTTCGGGGTGCGTGTCAGTTCGTGGGCTCCGGCCAGTCCGGCAGGATCGTGAAGCACCGGGTCAGCCGGGTCGCCCGAAGCGTGCGCAGCGTGAACTCGTCCCGGCACACCAGCCGTACCCGACCGGAGTGCTCCTCGGCGCGGCGCCGGGCGCGCACCAGCGCCGACAGGCCGCTGCAGTCGATGAACTCCACCGGCCGCAGGTCCACCACGATGTCCGGGCGGTCGGCCCCGGTCAGCGCGTCGAGGGCGGCGGACACCCCGGGCGCGGTGAGCGCGTCCACCTCGCCGCCGAGCGTCACCAGGGTGCTGGACCCGTCGGTGCGCCGGTCGATCCGGGGCATGGTGTCTGTGGCGTCGTCGGACATGGGACGTCTCCGGGGACGGGAGCCTGGCGCAAGCGGCACGGGGACGGGAACGGGACAGGACGCCACCGGGGTCCGGGGTGGTGGGCCCAGCCTATGCCCGACGCGCCGTCGCCGGCCCGGCCGAGGACGAACCCGTGACGTCCCCTGCCGGCGGGTCAGTCACCGGCCCCGCGCAGCGCGTCGGAGTCCACCGTGCCCGCCACGACACCCCGGGCCAGTACCGCGAGCCGCACCCGGTGCGTCCGCGCGTACCGCCGCAGCGCCGTGAACGCCTCGTCGACGCCGACGCCCCAGCGCTCCGCCAGGACGCCCTTGGCCTGTTCCAGGACGACCCGGCTGTCGAGTGCGGCCTGCAACTGGGCGGCCAGCGCCTCCTGCCGCTGCCGGGCCCGTTCCTGGAGTATCCCGATGGCGGCGGCGTCCGCGAAGGCCCGGGCCAGCGCCACGTCACCGCCCGGGGGATCGCCGGGCACCCCGCGGAACAGGTTCAGCGCGCCGATCACCTCGGCCCGGCGCCGCAGCGGCACGGCGTACGTCGCGTGGAAGCCCCGGTCGCGGGCGAGCGGGGCGAAGCGCGGCCAGCGGTCGTCGCAGCGCGCGAGGTCCGGGGCGGTGACCACGTCCGAACCCCGGTAGCAGTCCAGACAGGGCCCCTCCTCCCGCTGCCGGCGCAGGAGTTCGCCCGCGCCGCCGCAGCCGGCCGCGGTCCGCAGCTCACCGCGCCCGTCGTCCAGCAGCAGTCCGGCCGCCGTGACGTCCAGCAGCTCCACGCAGCGGTCGGCCACCCGCTCCAGGAAGACGCCCACGTCGAAGTCGCCGTCCAGGGTGTCGGCGAGGTCCACGAGGACCTCGGCGAGCCGCAGCTCGCGCGCACGGTGCGTCGGGTGCTCTGTCACGTCCGGCTCCAGCCCTCGGCGGACACGGCTTCGCCGGGGGATTCTGCCATGGGGAGCAGACGCGGCATTCGACGGGAAAGACACCGACTGCCCTGATCTGAGGGCCCGTTGACCGTTCGGTATGTCAGGATTGGCGGCGACCGGTCTCGTCCCGCCATCCAAGGGGGAGTGGATGTTCGGCACCAACACCGGCCCGCTGCGCAGGGCGGCCTGCGCCGTGTCCGCCGCCGGACTGCTCTCCGTGGCGCTGGGCGGCTGCTTCGGCACCGGCAAGCCCGGGGGGAGCCAGGACAAGGGCGGCGGCAGCAGCCCCGGGAGCACCGCCGGTGCGCCGTTCTGGGTCAACCCGGACACGGCCGCGGCCCGTCAGGCGGCGCAGTGGCGCCGGGAAGGCCGGGAGGCCGACGCCGCGCTGCTGGAACGGATCGCAGGCCGGCCCGTCGCCGAGTGGATCGGCCAGGACCACGCACAGGACCGGGCCAGGGGCTACACCGAGGCCGCCGCCCGCGACGGCCGGACGCCCGTGCTCGTGCTCTACAACATCCCGCACCGCGACTGCGGTCAGTACTCCCAGGGCGGCGCCGCCGACGGCGCCGCCTACCGTGCCTGGATCGACGCGGTCGCCGCCGGCATCGGTGAGCGCGAGGCGCTGGTGGTGCTCGAACCGGACGCCCTCACCCACATCGTCGACGGCTGCACGCCCCGCGAGTTCCAGGAGGAGCGCTACGCCCTGCTGACCCACGCCGTGGACACCCTGGGCGCGCTGCCCCGCGTGCGGGTCTACCTCGACGCCGGCAACGCCGGCTGGGTCAGCGACCCCGCCCGCCTGGCCGGCCCGCTGCGGGCGGCCGGCGTCGCCGCGGCGGACGGCTTCGCCCTCAACACCTCGAACTTCTACAGCACCGCCGCGAACACCGCGTACGGCAGGAAGCTGTCCGCGCGGCTCGGCGGCAAGCACTTCGTCATCGACACCAGCCGCAACGGCCGCGGCCCCCTCGACGGCGCCCACGACGAGGCCTGGTGCAACCCGCCCGGCCGCGGTCTGGGCACCCCGCCCACCACCGACACCGGTGACGAACTCGTCGACGCCTACCTGTGGATCAAGCGTCCCGGCGACTCCGACGGCACCTGCAAGGGCGGCCCGCGGGCGGGTGACTGGTGGCCGGAGTACGCCCTGGGACTGGCCCGGCGCGCGGCCTCCTGACCGCCCGCCGGGCCCCTCCCGTCAGGTCACCCGCACCCAGCGCGCCTGCGACGGCGTGCCCTCGTCGTCGGTGACGACCAGCATGTACCAACCCGGCGGCACGATCGACGGGTCCTCGGGGACGGTCACGCTCACCGACCCCTCGCCGCGCTCCACGTCCAGCGCGATCGACCGCTGCTCCACGTCGGTGGCGTGGGTGACCGCGCTCGGCCGCATCAGCCGTGCCGCCTTGATGCGCTGCGCGTGCGCGGCCCGGAAGGTGGCCGTGCCGCCGCGCCGGAGGGCTTGCGGGCCCGCGCCGAGCGAGGGCCGGGAGTCCCGGTAGCGGTACGCCGGGGTGTAGACCTCGATCCGCTGCTCGAAGAAGCCCGGCTTGGTGTCGGCAGGGTCCCCGAAGAGCGGGTTGGACCCGAAGACCGCCACCCGGCCGTCGGGCAGCAGCAGCGCCTCGGAGTGGTAGTTGCGGCCCACCGACGGGTCGGCGGCCTCCCGGAAGGTGTCGTCCGCCGGGTCGTAGATCTGCGCCCGCAGGATGTCGCTGCCGCCGCGGCCCCGGTAGTCGCGGGAGCCGCCGGTGGTGAACACGGTGTCGTCCGGCAGGATCACCGTGTTCAGGTAACGGGTGGGCTCGGGCAGGTCGGGGCCCGTCGTGTACCGCGGGTCCGCGGCGTCCAGGTCCACCACGGCGGTGCGGGTGGTCGAGGAGTGCGACTCGCCGACCCCGCCGCCGCCCAGCACCATCACCTTCTGGTCCTGCGCGGGCGGCAGCAGCACCGAGCCGGCCGTCTCCAGGTCCTCGGCGTGCTCCAGCCCGGGGACCTCGGTGAAGCGGTTGGTGCGCAGGTCCCATACGCCCGGGACACGGCCCTCGTCGGCCGGCCCGTACCCCGCGTTGGCGCCCGAGTAGAAGATCTTCCCGCCCTTCATCAGGAAGAGCGCGGGGTAGGTCGGGAAGTAGCGCTCGCCGGTGTACGCCCACGTCCGGGTCTTCGGGTCGTAGACCTCGTTCTTGCCCGGGACGACCTGCCCGATGTCGTCCAGCCCCGAGACGGAGAGCACCCGGCCGTCGGCGAGGGTGACCAGCGTCGGGTACCAGCGGGCCTCGTTCATCGGGTCGACCGGGACGTAGGCCTCGGCCACCGGGTCGAACTCGTAGGTGTTCTTGATCCCCTGGAAGTCCTTCTTGTCCAGGCCGAGCTTGGTGGCCAGCCCGTAGAGGTTCTCCCGGTCCTCGCCCTCCAGGCCCCGGATCCCGTACTGCGCGGCGGTGTTGACGATGCCCTTCTCGCCCTTGACCAGCGACTGCACGAACACCCGTGCCTCGCTCGCGGTCACGGTGACCTTGCCGGTCCTGGCGTCGACGGTCTTCCTGGCGCGGGGCACGTTGACGGGGAACTCCGACCGGAAGGCCCGGCCGTTCTCGTCGTTGACGAAGACCGTGCCCTCGGGGAAGGTCCGCGGCTTGTCCGGGTCCTCGTTCTTGATGAGCATCGCGCCGCCCGCCCGGTCCACGGCCTCCTTGAGCTTCTCGTAGCGGGCGGTGCCGCCGGCCACCAGCAGCGTGCCGTCGGCCAGCTGGGTGTGCCCGGCGCAGAACATGTCCTTGGGGGTGTCGATCTCCTTGAAGGTGTTCTCCACCGGGTCCCAGAGCACGCTCTTGAAGGACTTGGCCTTGAAGTTCCGCTCGTCGTTGCCGGAACCGGCGATCAGCAGCACCTTCCCGGTGCGCAGCAGCGCCGCGTGGATGGCGTTGACGCGGAACTCCTCGGGCACCTCGACCAGGTCCCAGTGGCCGTACGCGGCCTTGTACCCGGGCTGGTTGATCTTGTAGTCGTGGTACTTCTCCGTCGAGTAGCCGTAGATCGCGGGCGCGTTCATCCCGGCGAGCACCCCCACGGCCGTGCTCCCGACGGCGATCTTCCGCAGTCTGCGGCTGGGTCGATAGCTCATCGGGTGGCGCTCCTGGAACGGACGAGGGACAGGGACCAGACGGCGATCGGTGCCAGGGCCAGGACGAGGGCCAGCGTCGCCCACGTGCGCATCGCCACGTGGGTGTGGCCGTTGAAGAAGCTGGCGGCGAGCGAGCCGCCGAAGACGAGCAGCCAGAACAGGTGGACGCGGAAGGTGGACAGCAGCCGGTCGGGGCTCGCGGAGTCCCCCTTGGGGGTGACCACGAACCTGCTCTTGCGCCGCAGCACCGCGTCCATCAGCGAGCGGGCGTAGATCGGCGCGGACAGCGCCGACATCACCATGCCCGCCGCGCCCGAGGAGCCCTCCGGCTCGTGGGGGCTGACGTTGTGCCGCCGGTTCCACACGTACAGGCCGATCTGCAGCGCGGCGGCGTCGCTGTAGAGCATCATCCAGACCTCGGAGTCGATCTGGATGCCCGAGGCGCCGAGCCCGAGGAACAGCGCGCAGCTGAGGCCGCCCAGGAGCCAGTTGACCGCCGTCATCGGGTAGTAGACGACCATCAGCGTGTAGTTGAGCAGGCGGCCGGGGGAGAGGGCGAACGGCACCTTCCAGAACTGCTTGATGAGCGTCTCGTAGGTGCCGCGGCTCCAGCGCAGCTGCTGGGTGAAGAAGTCGGTCCAGGATGACGGTCCCTCGCCGACGGCGAGGACGTCCGGGGTGTAGACCGAGCGCCACTTGCGGCCGGTGGCGGGGTTGCGGTGCCGGTGCAGTTCCAGCCCGGTGGCCATGTCCTCGGTGATGGAGTCGTACAGCCCGCCGATGCTTCTGATGGCGCTGATGCGCACCGCGTTGTTGGTCCCGACGAACATGGGGGAGCCGTAGGCGTTGCCGGCCCGCTGGATGAGCGCGTGGAAGAGGAACTGCTGGCTCTCGGCGGCCTTGGTCACCGCGCTGTCGTAGTTGCCGTAGACCTGCGGGCCGACGACGAAGGCGACGTCCGGGTCCCGGAAGTAACCGAGCATCCGCTCCAGGAAGTTGGGGAGCGGGACGTGGTCGGTGTCGACGGAGGCGAAGACGTCGTAGTCGTCGCCGTGGGCGTCGAGCCAGGCGTTGTAGTTGCCGTGCTTGGTGCGGGCGCGGAAGGCGCCGCTGGGCCGGTTCCACCGCTCCACGCCCTTGCGGGTGAAGTGGCGTACGTTCAGGCGCTCGCACAGGCTCTTGACGTCGGGGTCGTCGCCCTCGTCCAGGAGCCAGATGTGCAACGTGCCGCGGTGGCGCAGACGGACCGCGGCCTCCAGGGTCGCCCGCACCATCGCCAGGGGCTCCTTGCCCGGGACGAAGGTGGTCACGAAGGCGACCTTGCTGCCCTTCTCGGGTACGACGGGTACCGGATCGCGTGCGACGAGCGTCGCGTGGGCGTTGGACGTCACGTTGATCAGCCGGAAGAGCTCGATCAGGCCGATGGATATGAGCATCACGGCGTCGGCGGCGACCAGCCAGCCCGGCGCGTGCTCCCGGCGGGTCCAGTGGGCCGGCTGCATCAGCCAGGCGAGCAGCACCGCCGAGAGCACCGGGGCCGCGCCGAGCAGCAGCGCCGCGCGGATCCGGTGGGGTTCCTCCGCGAGCAGGCTGCGGTACTTCACCCGGTACGGGACGCCGGGTTCCGGCTCGGTGAGCGGGCCGGCGAGTCTGCTGTAGTGCTCGTAGTCGTACCGGGGCGCCACTGCGCCGGGTTCCGGCCGGTACGGGCCGGGACGGGACCGCCGGGGTATGACGGGCACGGGCGTGCCGGCCCGAGGGTCGGTCGTGTACTGCTGGGCGCCGGGTGTCGGCGGCATGTGGATGCTCCCCCCGAAGCATGTCGCGCCGCTGTCGCGGCGGTGTTGGCGCCCCGGGCGCTGCGGCCCCCCGCCCCCGGGGCATGCGTGGGCGTTCTGTGGCCTCCGGGTCGCGTGAGGCCGGCTATGACTCGTCAACGACCGGACGACCGTGAGGTAACGCCTGAATCCACCCCTCTCGCCCCCGGGGCCCTCCCCTGGGCCCGCACACGGAAAAGCCGCCGGAATCCGACCCGTTGGCTCACCGGTGAGGGCGCATGGGTCCGGTTGGCGCATGGATGTCCCGCGGACCCAGCGTCCCGGAATGCCCGTCTTGATGGCAAGGCGCGAAACGAGTTGTTAACAGGCCGTATGAGCGATTTGGTCCGGTTGTCGGCTCACAGCTCGGCGGAGGCCTCGTCCTCGGCCGCGGGCGTCCCCATCCGGGCCAGCAGCAGGGCGACGTCGTCGTCGGGGGACTGCAGCTGGGCGCCCAGCACGACGTCGCAGGTGTCCTCCAGCGAGCGGCGGCGGCTCTTGAGCTTGAGGACGCGCATCAGCGTGCGCAGCCCCACGTCGATCGACTGCCGCCGGTCCTCGACCAGCCCGTCGGTGAACAGCGCCAGCAAGGTGCCCTCGGCGAGCTTCCGCTCCACCGTGTGGAAGCGGATCCCCCCGACGCCCAGCGGCACCGCGTTGGGCAGGTCGATCAGCTCGGCGCGGCCGCCGGGCGGCACCAGCACCGGCGGCAGGTGCCCGGCGGTGGAGAACTGGCAGCGGCCCGTCGCGGGGTCGCAGACGGCGTAGACGCAGGTGGCGATGAAGTCGCCCTCGGCGCTGCCGGTGATGTTGTCGAGGTGCGCCAGCACCTCGTCCGGCGGCAGGTCGAGCCGGGCGAAGGCCCGGGTCGCCGTGCGCAGCTGGCCCATGATCGCCGCCGCGTGCAGGCCCTTGCCCATCACGTCCCCGACGATCAGCCCGACCTTGCCGTCCCGCAGCTGCAGGACGTCGTACCAGTCCCCGCCGACCTCCCGGACGGCGGGGATGTAGCGGGCGGAGATCTCCATCCCGTCCACGCGTGGCGGCTCGTGCGGCAGCAGGCTGCGCTGGAGGGTGAGCGCGGCGTTGCGCTCACCCGCGTAGAGCCGCGCGTTGTCGATGGATATCGCGGCGCGGGCGGCCAGCTCCACCGCCAGCGTGCGGTCCTCGTCGTCGAAGGGCTTCTGGTTGCGGGTGCGGAACATCCCGACCGCCCCCAGCACCTCGCCGCGGGCGATGAGCGGCGCGGCGAGGTACGAGTGCGCACCCGCCCGTTTCAGCTGGGCGGCGGCCCGGTCGTCGCGGGCTATGCGGCGCAGCATGCGGCTGCTCACCCGGTGCACGACCACCGGCTGGCCCTCCCGCACGGCCTTGGTGATCAGCCGGTCGTCCGCGTACCGGGCCAGCTCCCCGACCGGGTCGACGGCGCCGATCGCCTCGCTGGACTCGGCGGCCGCGACCGCCAGCGCCCGGAACTCGGCCGACTGCTGGGCGCGCACCTTGGGCACCGGGCCGCCGCGCAGCACCTCGTCCAGCACGTCGACGGTGGCGATGTCGGCGAGCGTGGGCACCACCACCGAGGCCAGTTCCCTGGCGGTCTGCTGCAGGTCCAGCGTGGTGCCGATCCGGGTCCCCGCCTCGGCGATCACCGCGAGCCGGCCACGGGCCTCGGCGATCTCCTCGGCCGCCTGGTGGCGCTCGGTGAAGTCCGCGATCGACGCGGCCAGGCCCAGCACCCGCCCGGTGGGGTCCTGGATCCGGTAGTACGAGATCGACCAGGCGTGGTCGTGCTCCTGGTCGGCGTACGTCCTGACCACGGTGTCCAGGTCCAGCAGCGGCTCCCCGGTCTCCAGCACCTGCCGCATCCGGGCCTCGATCGTCCGGAACTCCGCCCCCGGCGAGATCTCGCGCACCCGGCGCCCCAGCATGGCCGCCGCGGGCAGGCCGTGCAGCTCCTCCATGGCCCGGTTGACGCGCACGATCCGCAGGTCCGTGTCGAAGACGGCCAGCCCGATCGGGGACTGGTCGACGAGGCTGCTGGACAGCGCCATGTCCGTCTCCACGCGCCGCACGGTGGAGAGGTCCGCGCCCAGGCCCAGCGCGTAGACGCCGCCGTCCACGTCGTGCATCCGCATGTTGCGGAACTCCACGTCACGGGTCGTGCCGTCGGCGTGCACGATCGGGAACACGCCCTGCCAGATGGCACCAGCCCTGACCTGCTTGAACAGCTCGGTGACCAGCTCCAGCTTGTCGGGCGCCACCAGCAGCAGGCCGGCGTTCTGGCCCAGGGCCTCTTCCGCCGAGTAGCCGAACAGACGTTCGGCCTCCGGGCTCCACAGCACGATGTGGCCGGTGCGGTCCAGCACCATCGCCGCCACCTGCAGCAGGTCGAGCAGGCCTCCGGGCGAGGCGGCCCCTGGACTCGGCCGGGCCTCCCTGCCCGTGCCGGGCGGCGGCGGATCGTGCTCGCGCATGGCCTCCTCGTGAGCCCCCGTAGAGCTCTCACATCATCGTTAGGGGATATTTTCGCACTGAGTCACCCTGGGCGCCGTCCTTCCCCCACAAAGGGGCGAGGGCGCCCTTCCCGAAGGAAGGACGCCCTCACATTGTGCGCCGCCAGGGACTCGAACCCCGAACCCGCTGATTAAGAGTCAGCTGCTCTGCCAGTTGAGCTAGCGGCGCTCACCGACAGAGAGGATCCTACCTGACCAGTGGCGGTGCTCCCGACCACCTCGTCCAGGAGCGCGGGGTCGTCGTCCAGCCAGCCGAGGCGGACCATCTTCACCCCGGCCTGGAACCGGCTGTCGGCCCCTATCTGCTGCATCAGCTCGGCCACTATCCGCCGCACCGTCCGGTCGGACAGGCCCAGCTTGCGGCCGATGGCCTCGTCCGTCAGCCCCGAGGCGAGCAGCCGGACGACCTCGCGGTGCCGTGCGGCGGGCGCGGCGCCGACGTCGTCGGTGAACAGGTCCGAGGCGGCCGCCCAGCAGTGCTCGAACATCTGGCGCAGCACGGCCACCATGGCGGGGCTGCGCAGGACCATGGCAGAGCCCTCGACCCCCTCGCCGGCCCGGTCGTCCAGGCCCAGGGCCGGTACGACGGCGAGCGTGTGGTCCACGATGATCAGCTTCATGGGCAGCGTCGCGGCCGTCCGCACCTCGCCGCCGTCGTTGGCGTAGGTCCGCAGATGGGCGCGGACGTTCGGCACGGCCGCCGCCGTCGCGAGGTAGATCGACCGCTGCCTGACCCCGCGGTTGAAGAGTTCGCGGTTGCGGTCGTCGGCCTTGAACAGGGGGATCTCCCCCGGCACGGTCGGGTGCATCGAGAGGATCTCGGTGGTGGCGGTGCTGGCCCCCTCGTCGAGGATCGCCGCTATCTGTGCCGGCTGGGCGGCGACCTCGATCCGGGCCTCGGCCAGGTGCCGCATGTGCACTGGCTGGAACTCGCCGGCCACCTGGCTGAGCGCGGCGTGCGCGTCGGTGATCGTCCTGACCAGTTCCTCGGTGCGCCGCCGGCTGCCCTCGACCAGCTGGGCCATCGCCGTGGCGGGCGAGTGCACCGACCAGCCGCTGCGGGAGGAGGGGAACCTGGTCGTGAGGCCGAAGGACGCGAGGGTATGGAGGGCGTCGTCGAGTTCGGCACGGGACCAGCCGGTGAGCGAACACACGCTTTCCGGCGTCCAGTCGGCGTCCGCCAGCGCCAGGGCGTAGAGTTCCTGCGCCCGGGCGCGCAGAAGGTCGTCGTCGGTCACTGCCCGCACCCCCAATGCTTCACGTCACCCCCGGCTTCGATCAGGTTAAGGGGCGGGGCTCGTGTATGGACCCTTCGGGGCCCATCCGGTCCCATGTGTCCGCATAGGGCCATGTCCGAATCCGGAACGTGAAAACTACAGACCAGCGGCTTGTGATCCGACAGAATTCAGTCAGCCGTACGGTTCCTCCAGACCGGAGTAGCGCCCTCGGCCCCGCAAAACCCCAGCTCACACCTCCTGGACAGGTCTGCCATGTCATCGATTCGCCGCAACGTCATTCGTGCCGTAGTGGGTGTCGTAGCCGCCGTCTCATTGGGGCTGATCGGAGCGGCCACGGCCTCCGCCCAGCCCATGCCGGGTGACCTCACCTGGGCGGTAGCCAACGACCTCACCTGGTAAATCAGGCGGGCAGTACCCCCAAAGACAACAACACCCCCCAAATAGCCACACCCCCTCCCC
>NZ_JARAVO010000208.1:0-17335 GCF_033792805.1 Streptomyces sp. PA03-1a | reverse complement strand
ACGTGATTGATGAGGTTTTTTTGGGGTCGGAGATTTTTTTTAGAGACAGGGCTTCACAGGGGCGCTGCCTTTCGGGGCGGTCGTGGGGGTGACGGACGGAGGGCCGGGTGTGGTAGCGCTAGTCATGCACCTGACATTTCTTGCACCCTCGTGCGTGGGGGCACGGGATCCCCGTCCGGGTGAGTTCAAGACTTAGTTCACGCCGTGATTGAACTGCCGCCCCCAGGCGCCGTCAAGAGGTCTGGACCAAGAAGGGCGGGCGGGGCCGTGCGGAGCCCCGCCCGGTCCCGCCCGCCCCTGCCGGCGCCGCGGCGCGTCACGTGCCGGGCTTGCGCCCGTACACGTACACGTCGTCGCCGTTCTTCAGCAGGCTCCAGTACTTCTTGGCGTCCCCGCTGCGCATGTTCACGCAGCCGTGCGACCCCGGCGGCGACCACACGCTGCCCGCGATCGAATGGAACGCCTGCCCGCCGTCGAAGAACTGGCTGTAGGGCATGGCCACGTTGTAGAGCGTCGACCAGTGGTCCTTGTGGCGCCAGTAGATCTTCTTGGCACCGGTGCGCGTCTCGTAGCCGTTGCGGCCCGTCCGCACCGGGACCGGCCCGAACTTCAGCTTCTTGCCGTCCTGTATCCAGCTCAGCTGCCGCGTGAGGTCCACGCACGCGATCCGCCCCTTGTTCGTGGGGCACTTGCCGGCCTTGTTGGGATTGCTGCCCGCGGCCTTCTGGGCGTTCATGATCTTCATGACGCCCCAGGTCACCGGGCCCGCGTAGCCGATGTTCGGGGATATCCCGTTCTTCGTCTGGAAGGCGCGTATCGCCTTGCAGTCGGCCGCCGACTGCTTCCCGTCCACCGGCCGCCCCAGGAACTTCTCCACTTGCTTCTGGTACGGCCCCTTGCTCGTCGTGCACGACGACGCGGCCTGCGCCGTGCCGCCCCCCGCCACGACCGGTGTCACGGCCATCACCGCCACCGCGAGGGCGGCCCCCGCCCGGCGTCCCGCTGACGCTCCCGCTCTCATCGCTTCCCCTTCCCCGTCGAGGCCGTCGCGCGACGACCTCACCCCCTAGGACACGCGGGAGGCACCGGAGGTTGCGGAACGACCGGTGCGGGAAAGGGAGATGGCGGGCCGTCAGCCGTGCGCGGCGCCGTCCAGGGCCTCGCGGACGATGCGTACGGCCTCCTCCGTGTCGGCGCGCGACACGTCCAGGTGGAAGGCGAAGCGCAGCCGTCCGGGGTAGCCGGCGCAGTGCAGTCCGCGCCGCGCGAGGCGCTCCTGCACCTCCTCGGCGGACAGCCCCGGCGCCGGCTCGGCGAAGACCATGTTGGTCTGGGAGTCGCCCACGACCAGACCGGGCACGTCCTTGATCCCCCCCGCGAACAGCGCGGCGTTCGCGTGGTCCTCGGCGAGCCGCGCCACCTGGTGCTCCAGCGCGTACAGGGCGCCCGCCGCGATGATGCCCGCCTGCCGCATCCCGCCGCCGAGCGCCTTGCGCCAGCGCAGCGCCCGCGCCACGAACTCCCGGCTGCCCAGGAGCGCGGAGCCGACCGGTGCGCCCAGGCCCTTGCTGAAGCAGACCGAGACGCTGTCGAAGTAGCCGGCGATCAGCCGCGCCTGCTCGTACGGGTCGCCGCCCGCGGCGACCGCCGCGTTGAACAGCCGGGCCCCGTCCAGGTGCGTGGCCAGCCCGTGCTCACGCGCCAGCCCGGTCGCGGTCCGCAGGTAGTCCGTGGGGACGACCCGGCCGCCGATGGTGTTCTCCAGGCACAGCAGCCGGGTGCGCGGGAAGTGCGGGTCGTCGGGCTTCACCGCGGCCGCGATGTCGGCCGGGTCCAGCGTCCCGTCCTCCCGGTGGGGCAGCGGCTGCGGCTGGATCCCGCCGAGCACGGCACCGCCGCCGCCCTCCCAGCGGTACACGTGCGCCGACTGCCCGGCGATGTACTCGTCACCGCGGCCGCAGTGCGTCAGCAGCGCGCACAGGTTGCTCTGCGTCCCGGACGAGACGAACAGCGCGGCCTCGAAGCCGAGCCGCTCCGCGATCCGGTCCTGGAGGGCGCGCACGGTGGGGTCGTCGGCGAAGACGTCGTCGCCCACCTCGGCCTCCGCCATGGCGCGGCGCATGTCCGCGCCGGGCCCCGTGACGGTGTCGCTGCGCAGGTCGATGACCCGTCCGGGCTGCTCATCGGTGACATCAGTGATCGGCATGCGTTCACCCTGCCATGCCCGCCCTTCGGTAGGATCGTCGGGTGAATTCCCACTGGCACGTCGTCCTTCCGCCGCTGTGCGCCTGACCGGGCGCACTCACTGACGACTCGGACCCCCACCCCCGGCAGGCCGCCCGGCCGCCAGGGGCAGGTGTGGTGCGCCCGTTCCGGATCCGTTTCCTCCGATTCGTGACGAAAGGCCATCTCCGTGCCGGACAGCACCCCCTCCCTCGCCCCCGCACGCCCGCTCGCGCCCGGCGCCGTCGGCCCCCGGCCGCGGTTCGTCCAGGGCGCGCTGCCGATCCTCGCCGCCGCCCTGCTGTGGGGCACCACCGGCACCGCCGCGTCCTTCGCGCCCGCCGGTGCCCCGCCCGCCGCGGTCGGAAGTGCCGGACTCACCCTCGGCGGGCTCCTGCTGCTGGCCGGGGCCAAGGGAGCGCGGACCCTGCTACGCACCGCGGGGCGCGGTGGAGGAGCCCTGCTCGCCGTCGGCGCCCTCGCCGTCGCCGGTTACCCGCTCTCCTTCTACCCGGCGGTCTCGCGTACCGGGGTCGCCGTGGCCACCGTCATCGCCCTGGGCAGCGCGCCCGTCTTCACCGGGCTGCTGGCCTGGGCGGTGGGCCTGCACCGCCCGAGCCGCCGGTGGGCCGCCGCGACGGCCGTGGCCGTCCTCGGCTGCGGGCTGCTGGTGCTCGGCGGCGCGGACGCCGGTCCCGCCGCGCGCACGGACGCCGCGGGGGTGGCACTGGCGGCGCTGGCCGGGCTCTCGTACGCGGTGTACTCCCTGGTCGGCGGGCACTTCATCGGACGCGGGCAGGCGCCGGGCGCCGTGATGGGAGTGCTCTTCGGGTCCGCCGGTCTGCTGACCCTCCCGGTGGTGCTCGCCGCGGGCGTGGTGTGGCTCGGCACGCCGAGGGGCGCCGCGGTGGTCCTGCACCTGGCGGTGCTGACGACCTTCCTGGCCTACCGGCTGTTCGGGCGCGGACTGCGGCACACACCGGCCTCGGCCGCGACCACGCTCACCCTCGCCGAGCCCGCCGTGGCCGCCCTGCTCGGGGTGGCCGTCCTCGGGGAGCGGCCCACGCCGCTGTCCTGGGCGGGGCTGGCCGTCCTCGTCCTCGCCCTGGCGGTGCTGTCCCGCAGGGATCGCTGACGGACGGACGGACGGGCGGACGGCGCGGGTCCGCGCCGGCGGTTCACTTGGGCGGGATGTCGTCCATGCGCTCGCCCTCCGCCTGGGAGGGGGTCGTCCGGGGAACGTCCGGGTGGATCTCCATCGTGCTTCGCTCGGCGTCGTCGTAGATCCGTTCGCCCTCCGCCTGGGAGGGGGTCTCGGCGTAGAGGTACGGATCGGCGTCCGAGGACGTGGACTTCATGGCGGACCTCCTACGGTCGCTGCCTCCATCCTGCTCCCTCAGGCCCGGCGGGGCGAGACCAGGAGGAACGCCCGCCGCCGCCGGTCGTGGTGGAGGGTGCACTGCCAGCCGTACCCCTCCAGGACGCCCTGGCACCGGGCCAGCTCGGCCTCGGCCGTGCCGGGGGCGTCCCCGGCGGGGGAGTGCCAGGACACCTCGGCGACCCCGCTCTGGGCGGCGGGCGCGACGGCGTAGCCGGCGGCCGGGGGACGCCCGGCGGTGCCGCGCGCGGACGGTGGCCTCCCGGCCGCCTCCAGGGCCAGGGCCACCGCGTGGACGTGGCGCTCGCGTTCCCAGGGCGCGGGCCGCGTGGTGTCGCCGTCCTGCAGGACGCGGCGGATCTCCAGCAGCCCCGACCAGGCCGATGCGACCTCGGCGGCGCGACCGGGGGCGGGGGCTCCCGTGCCGTGCCCGTCGTCGGCCGCGAAGCCGCGCTCGGCGGGCTCCTGGCGAGGTTCCGGCTCCGTCCCGGGCGTCGCCCCGGTGTGCGGGTGGGGGAGCTCCACGCGCGCCAGTTCCGCGCGCACCCGGCGGCCCTCCTGGGTGAGGTACCAGCCGCCGGTGCGGCCGTACCGCACGGCGAGGCCCTGCCTGGCCAGCGCCGCGCAGGTCGGTTCGCGCGCGCCCAACTGCCCGGTGTTGGCGTCGGACTCCAGCAGGGCTCGGCGCTGCACGGCGGTCAGGGTCATGCGACGACCCTATGAGCCGGACGCGGGGCCCTGGAATGCCCTACACTCGAATTCGAGCAGTTGTTCGAACGAGGTGGAGGCGGGCAGACCATGGTCGAGGCCGAGCCGCACCAGGACCCCGGGCCCTGCGTGCTCTACATCCGCTGCGGCGGGACCGACCCGGCGACGCTCGCGGCGCTGGCCGGGCTCGTCGGCCAGTTCACCCCCGTCGTCCGCGCCGAGCCGCCGGACGCGGTCGTGGCCGACGTGCGCTCCGCGGTGAGCTTCTACGGGCTGCTGCCCGAGCAGCTCGCCCTCATGATCAGCACCCGGGCCTCCGCCCTGTACGACGTGGGCCTCACGATCGGCGTCGCCGGGAGCCGCACGGTCGCCGCCATGGCCGCGTACGACGTCCTGGTCGGCCGGATCCGGGCCGTCGACTCCGACTCGCGGGCCGTCGCCGACTTCCTGCGCGCCAAGCCGGTCGCGGCGCTGCCCGGGATCACGGCGGAGGCCGTCCGTGCGCTGGTCGCGGCCGGGCTGGACACCGTCGGCAGGGTCGCCGCCGCGCCGCTGCCCGACGTCCAGGCGATCCTCGGCGCCGCTCCCGGACGCGGCGTGTGGGAACGCGCGCACGGTCTCGACCCCGCCCCGATCACCCCCGAGCACCCGCCCGGCTCGCTCGCCGCCGACCGCCTGTTCACCGCCGACGCCACCGACCGGGGCGCGCTGAGCCGCGCCGTCCTCGAACTCGGGCTCGGTCTCGGCGACCGGCTGCGCAGCACCGGACGCACCGCCACCGGCCTCACCCTGACCGTGCGGCTCGCCGGCGGCTCGTCCGTCAGCCGCAGCCGCACCCTGCCGGAGCCCACCTCCGACCCCGGTGAACTCGCCGAGGCCGCCTACGCCATGCACGAGGCCCTCGGCCCGCACGGCGACCCCGTGCGCGCAGTGGCCCTGCGGGCCGAGGGGCTGTCCGCCGCCGACCCGCGGCGGTCCCGTCCCGTGCCGGTGGGGGCGGTCCGGGGCCGGGCCGTGCTGCCGTCGACCTTCGCCGATCCGCCCGCGCCGGGCCCCGCTCAGGAGGAGCGCCGGCTGTCCTCGTGAAGCGCCTCCAGCACGGCGGCCATCACCTCTGCGCCGTCCAGCGGACGCGGCAGCGGGCCGCGCCGGGCCCGCGCCATGTCCGCGAAGCACGCGTCGCACACGGCGAGCGGGAGGTGGCGGATACCGCAGTCGCGGACGGTGTCGTCCTCCCGCCCGCAGACATCGCACCCCGAGGATGTCGCCATGTGTTCGATGGTGCCCCGTCCCGGCGTTTCGCGACAGGGCGCGACCGAATGGCGACGTGTCGTCAGCAACCCCTCGGCCGTGGGTACTTGAGCTGGTACGGGGCTGCGTCGTGATCACGGGCAGGGCGCCGGTTGCGAGGTGGGAGGGACGGGATGAGGGTGGGAAGGGGGAACATCCGATCGAGATCCGAACGGAGCTTCTCATGCAAGCGAGGAAGACCGAACTTTACGCGCGTGACCTGACGGAAGCGCGCTGGGTCAAGAGCAGCAAGAGCCCCTACCGGACGGACTGCGTGGAGGTCGCGGAGCTCGCCGACGGAGCCGTCGCGATCCGCGACTCGAACAACAGCGACCTGCCACCGCTGCGGTTCACCGCGCAGGAGTGGACGGCGTTCCGGGAGGGCGTGCGCGACGGCGAGTTCGGCTAGGGCTCATCGCGTCCCACCCCGCTTGACGGGCCGGCGGCCGAGGCCGGTCGACCGCCCTGGTGAGCGGGCCCGTCAAGCCGGGATCGCCGACGGCTCCGTTGCCCCCCGGGGGCGGCGGCCGCACCCGCATGGTTGCGCGGAGGCAGGGGTCGGAGTGAGGGTGGGGAGGGAACATCCGCACGAACCTCGAACGGAGGTTCTCATGCGAACGAGAAAGGCCGACCTCTACGCGCGGGACCTGAGGGAAGCGCGCTGGGTCAAGAGCAGCAAGAGCGGCTACCTGCCGGAGTGCGTCGAGGTGGCGGACCTCGGCGGTGGAGCCGTCGCCATCCGTGATTCCGAGAACAGGGACCTGCCGCCCCTGCGCTTCACCGCGCAGGAGTGGACGGCGTTCCGGGAGGGTGTGCGCGAGGGCGAGTTCGGTTAGCACCCGGCACGTTCCTCGGTGCCCGGCGGGCCGGCGGACCGGCCCGCCGAACCGTGTCAGCCGTCGCCCAGCACCCGGAGCGTCTGAGCCCGCAGCGCGCACGCGACCGTGCCCTCGCGGGTGCGCCGCAGCTGTGGTTCCGTCGCCGGGTGCCGCCCGGAGATCAGGTCGACGATGCGGTACGCCGTCTCCTCGTCCTCCGCGGCGATGCACACCAGGACCGTGCCGCGGTCCGCCTCCTGCTCCGCCATGGGCGCCTCCTCCGTCGTAGAGCCATCCCCGTGGACGCCTCGGAAGACCGCGCGGCCCCCGCCCCGGTTCTGCACCGGGGGCCGGTTCACCCGCACGAAGCACCTCGGGGTGCGCGGGGCTTACGATGAGGGGCCGGCAGCCCGTACCCGGAGAGGAAGCCTTGGCCAAGCAACGGATTCCGGTCGTCGTCATCGCGGGATTCCTGGGCTCGGGAAAGACCACGCTCCTCAACCACCTCCTGCGCAACAGCGGCGGTACCCGCATCGGCGCGATCGTCAACGACTTCGGCAGCATCAACATCGACGCGCTCTCCGTCGCCGGCCAGGTCGACTCCATGGTCGCCCTCGACAACGGCTGCCTGTGCTGTGCCGTGGACGCCACGGAGATGGACGACATGCTCGCCAGGCTCTCCCGTCCGCAGGCCCGCATCGACGTCATCGTCATCGAGGCGAGCGGTCTCGCCGAGCCCCAGGGCATGATCCGGCTGCTGCTGGCCAGTACCGACACCGCCATCACCTACGGCGGGCTGGTCGAGGTCGTCGACGCCGCCGAGTACGAGGCGGTACGCGCCCGGCACCCCGAACTCGACCGCCATGTGCGGGCCGCCGACCTCGTCGTCCTGAACAAGACCGACCGCGTCGGCGCCGCCGGCCGTGAACGGGTCCGCGAGGCACTGGCCGCCGTGGCCCCCGGAACACCGCTGGTCGAGGCCGCCCACGGCCGTGTGGACCCCGCCCTGCTCTTCGAGCCCCGGCCGCGCGCGGCCGACGGCACGGCCGCCCGCCAGCTGTCGTTCGACGAGCTGTACGCGGACGACGGGCACGAGCACCACGCGGACGGCGACCACACCGGCCATCTCCACGCGGCGTACGACAGCGTGGAGTTCACCTCCGAGGCGCCGCTGCACCCGCGCCGGCTGATGGAGTTCCTCGACGGCAGGCCCGCGGGCCTGTACCGGATGAAGGGCTTCCTGCGCTTCGCCGCACCGGCCCACGAGCAGAAGTACACCCTGCACTCCGTCGGCGGCTTCCTGCGCTTCCTGCCGTCCGTCTGGTCCCGGGACGAGTCCCGCGCCACCCGGCTGGTGATGATCGGTGCGGGCCTCGACGCGGCCGCCCTGCGCAAGGGCCTCGACGCCTGCGTCGCCGACCCTGGCGAGGAACTCCCCGCCGACGCCATGTTCGGCGTCCTGCGCTACGTCCGTCCCTGACGCCCCCTGCCCGAGGCCGCCCGCCGGGCGGCGGCGCAGCCGCACAGCACGGCGGCGGTGAGCGGCACCATCGTCGCCAGGACCGCCGCCGCCCGCGCCCCGGGACGGCGGTCCGTGGCCATGTGAGTCCCCCACGCAGTCCGCACCACGCCCACCACCTGCCCCGGGCTGCCCGCGTGGCGCACCTTCACCGGCTCCGGTGACGGATCCCGGCCCGTGACGGCCTCCAGCGGCACGCCCGTGCACTGCATGGGGGCGCGGCCGCGTTCGGGGCGCTGCTCGCACCCGGTCAGCACCATGCGTACCTCGCGGCCGATCACCCCGGTCTCGTACGCGCCGTGGGCCGCGGTGAAGGCGGTCACCGCCAGCAGGAACACGGTCAGCAGCGACCACGCCACGGCCGCAGCCGCGGCGGCGCCCCGGGTGCGCCGCTTGGTGATCACACCCTCAGCGTAGGACGGCCCGGCTCAGTCGAAGGCGACCGCCAGCCGGACGCCGTCCGGGCCGAAGCGGCCCGCGAGTGCCTCCATCACGGCGAAGACATGGGGCCAGTGCGTGCCCTCGCCCAGGACCAGGCCCGCGGTCAGCGGCTCGTAACGGCATTCCCCCGCCGGACCGCTCCAGGTGAACCCGTGCGTGGCGCCGTCCAGTTCGGGCGGCCGCGGCCCCACGGCCGCGACCACGTCCGGCGGCCACACGGCCGGTACGAAGCACCGGCAGGGCGGTCCCGGCTGCGACGGCCGCCGCCACGTCACCCGGCCCACGAAGTGCTCGGGGACGGCTGCCCGGTCGGCGGCGGCGAGCTCGGTCCAGGTGACCCAGCCGGCCCCGTCCATGGCCCCGGACTCCACCCACGGCGCGAGCCCCTCGCGGAAGCGGCCGGACAGGTCCTCCGGCAGGCCCCGGCCCGCCGCGAGGGGGCGGAACCCGAGGGTGTTGCGCACCCCGAAGAGGTAGCCGAAGGAGGCGTAGTCGACCTCATGCCAGCGGATGGCGGAACTCGATGCCGCCGTGGATGTCCGTTCCCACGGCTCCGCACCGTACAGGCGTCCGGGGGAAGGCGCGCGCCAATTGCCTGCCGGGACGACGGGGCCCGCCGGGATCACAGGGCTCATCGGCCGCGCAGGCCGCCGGCCGTCGTGCCGGTGCGGTCGCGGAGCAGGACGCGCAGGGTGTTGGCGTGCTCGTAGCCCACGCGGCGGGCGACGACCTCGACGGGGAGGTCGGTGGTGCGCAGCAGGTGCGTGGCCTGCTCGACGCGCAGGTCCTGCACGAAACGGACCGGGGACACGCCCAGGACCCGCCGCACGGCCCGCTGCAGGGTCCGCTCGCCGACCCCCAGGGCGCGGGCCGCCTCGGCGATGCTGATGGACTCCTCCAGACGCAGCCGCACCCAGCGCTCGAAGCCGGCCACCGTCGGATCGGCCTGGGCCAGGGCGCTGGGGATGGTGTACGCCGACTGCGACGGGCGCTCGTCCACGACCAGGTAGCGGGCGACCAGATCGGCCAGTGCCGGGCTGGACATGCGCACCACCGCCAGCGCCAGGTCGACGTGGCCGAAGGCCGCGCCCGCCGTCGTGACCCCGTCGCAACTGGTCACCATGCGGGTCTCGTCGACCGTGACGGCCGGGTAGCGCTGCCGGAAGACCGGGGCCAGCCACCAGCTGGTCGTGGCGCGCCGCCCGTCCAGCACCCCGGACTCGGCGAGCAGGAAGGTGCCCGTGCAGGCCGAGGCGACGGGCCTGCCGCGCTCGCGCGTGGCCGCCACCAGACGGCGCACGGCGGCCGTGCCTGGCCCCGAGACGCGCTCCACGAGGGCGTCCGGCCGGCGCTCCGCGAGTGCCGGGACGAGCAGCAGATCCGCCCCCGCGGCCTCGCCGGCCGGTGCCGCCGCCACCGTGTGCCCGGCGCCGGTGCGGACCCGGCGGCGCGGGCCGACCGTCGTCACCTTCCAGGCGGGCGGCGGCTGCGGGAGCTCGCCGCGCATCGCGTTGGCCGCCTCGAGGACGTCGAGGACCGCCGAGAGACCGGAGTCGAACACACCGTCGTACGCCACCACTGCCACGTCCATGACGGAAACGGTATCGAACATGTCGTTTCCGACGCTGGGGGCAGGGGTGCCGCGCGGCATAGGTTTCCGGTGTCCGGCCGGACGACGTCCACCACCGCACGACCACCGAGACGGAGCACACGATGACGAAGATCGGCCTGCTGGCCCGCATCGAGGCCAGGCCGGAGCACGCGGAGGAGGTCGCGGCCATGCTGCGCGACGCACTGGCGGCGGCCCGGGAGGAGGAGCACACCGTCACCTGGTTCGCGTTCCGCGAGGACGCCACCACCTTCGGCGTCTTCGACACCTTCGAGGACGAGGCGGGCCGCGCCGGCCACCTGTCGGGCCGCATCGCCGCCGCCCTGGCGGAGGCGGCGAAGACGAAGCTCGGCTCGCCGCCGGACATCCGCGCGGTGGACGTCCTGGCGGCCAAGCTGCCCTGACGCCCATCGGCGCCCCGGACCGTGGGAAGGAACTGGTCATGAGCGAGACCGAGCCCCGCACCACCGTCGTGAATCTCAAGGGCCACCGCGACGACCCCGCGTACGCGGACGTCGTCTACGTGGGCCGCCCGACGCACCGCGGCGGCTGGCACCTGGCCGGCTCCCCGCTGGCCAGCCCCTACCGCCCAGGGCGGGACGGCACCCGCCAGGAGGTCCTCGACAAGTACCGCGAACACCTGCTGGGCCGCCCCGACCTGCTCGCGATGCTGCCCGCGCTGCGCGGCCGCAGGCTGGGCTGCTGGTGCCTGCCCGAGCCGTGCCACGCGCAGGTCATCGCGGAACTCGCCGACGCGTCCTGACCGCCGCCCCTCCCGGTACGGCCGGCCGGACGCGTGTCCCGATCCGAGGGTCGCGCGTCCGTCCGGCATCCGGCGGGGACCGCCGCCGCGTCCGACGATGGATCCAACGGCACCGGGCGGCCCGCCCGGACGCCGCCGGAACCGGAAACCTGTCAGGAGATTCGACGTGGCTGAAATCATCGCGGACATCGAGGTGCCCGGCACCCTGCTCGTGACGGAGGCGACCGAACTGGTGCGCAAGGCCGCCGACCCGGTGGTCTTCCACCACTCCCGCCGGGTGTACTTCTGGGCGTCGATGCGCGGCCGCAACCGCGGGTGGGACTTCGACCCCGAGCTGCTGTACGTTGGCGCCCTCTTCCACGACCTCGGACTGACCGACACCTACGCCCGTACCGACCAGCGCTTCGAGATCGACGGCGCCGACGAGGCCCGCCGCTTCCTGCTGGAGCACGACGTCCCCGAGGACCGCGCGCGGGTGGTGTGGGAGGCGATCGCCCTGCACACCACGCCGGAGATCCCGTGGCACATGGCGCCCGAGATCGCCCTGGTCACCTCGGGGGTCGAGGTCGACGTCCTCGGCATCGGGTACGACGAGATCACGCCGCAGGAGCGCGAGGCGGTCGTCGCCGTCCACCCGCGGCCCGACTTCAAGAACAACATCCTCAAGGAGTTCACCCACGGCATCGCGCCGCGCCCCGGCACGACGTTCGGCAACGTCAAGGCCGACGTCCTGGAGCGCTTCGTACCGGGCTTCGTCCGCGGGAACTTCGTGGACACCATCCTGCAGTCGCCCTGGGCGGAGTGACCCGGCCGGAGGCAGCCACAGCGGCCGGGCGGCCGGGGCGGGCCGCCCGCTCACCCCTCCCGGCTGCCGTGCGGCCGGGTGGTGCGGAAGCGGTCACGGTACGCCCCCGGGCTGACGCCCAGACGGCGCCGGAACGCCCGGCGCATCGTCTCCTCCGACCCGAAACCGCTGCGCCGGGCCACCACGTCGAGGGCGTCGTCGCCCGCCTCCAGCAGCGCCTGGGCGGCCTCGACGCGGACGCGTTCCACGTACTCCGAGGCCGTGCCGCCCGTCTCGGTGCGGAACAGCCGGGTCAGATGACGTGAACTCACCCCCGCCCGCGCCGCCAGCGCGGGCAGGCCGTGGTTCCCCGAGGGATCGGCGGCCACCTGGTCGAGCACCCCGCGCAGCACCGAGTGCGCGGGGTGCCGCGGGCTCTGCCGCACGCTGAACTGCGACTGGCCGCCCGGCCGCGCCATGAAGACCACCAGGAACTTGGCGGCCTTGCGGGCGATGTCCGGCCCGAGGTCGGACTCGACCAGGGACAGGGTCAGGTCGATCCCGGCGCTGATGCCCGCCGAGGTGATGAACCGGCCGTCCCGTACGAAGATCGCGTCGTCGTCCACCTCCACCTTCGGGTAGCGGGCGGCGAGGTCGCCCGCCAGCCGCCAGTGCGTCGCCGCCCGGCGTCCGTCCAGCAGCCCGGTCGCGGCCAGGGGGAAAGCGCCGGCGCAGACCGAGGCGACGGTGCGGGAGCGGTCCGCGAGCCGGGTGATGCCCGCCACGAGCGCGGTGTCGGAGACCGCCGCCCACCAGTCGGGACGCCCGGGGATGACGAGGGTGTCGACCGGGAAGTCCACCTCGTCCAGCGACAGGTCCGGCATGAGCCGCAGCCCCGCGGTGGTGGTCACGGGCCCGCCGTCCGGCGAGACGGTGCTCATCGCGTAGTGGGCGCCGTACTCGTTCGCCGCCGCGTACACGTCCAGCGGGCCGGTCACGTCCATCAGCTGCAGTCCGTCGAACAGCAGCACCAGGACGCGGTGCGGCGGGACGGCGGGGGAGGTCCCGGAGGGCTTGTGCGGGTTCACGCGGTCACTCTCGTTCCTCGGGGTGCGGGCCGGCGTCCAACGGGACCGGCGCGGACACCCATGTGGCCTGCATCCCGGGGACGTTGGGCCGGCCCGGTCCTGTCCGGTCCTTCATTGTCGCCCCTGCGCGTGCGCCTACGACGCCGGGCTGGTGACCCCCGCGACGGGCCGCTGGAGCGGGGCGAGGTGCCGCGTGGTCACCACGCGGCGGCCGCGCTCGTCGTCGTGGATGCACGTGGACCCGGCCAGCCGGCGCACGATCTCCAGACCGCGGCCGTGCTCGTCCGGCGGGGTGCTGTCCGGGGAGGTCCCGTCGTGGTGCCGGGCCGCGCCGCTGTCGGTGACGGTGATGACCAGGCCGTCGTCGTGCATGCACAGCCGGACCGACATCTGCGCCCTGCCGTGGCGCGCGGCGTTCGCCGCGAGCTCGTCGACGATCAGCTCGGCGGCGATGCGGTCCTCCGCGGTCAGTCCCCACAGGCCCAGCAACTCGGACGTGAAGTGCCGCGCGGCGCCCACGTAGGCGGGCTCCGCCGGCTGCACGAGTTCCGCCGAGCGGGTGGGGGTCGTGTCACCGCACATGACGTGTGGGCCCTTCATGGCTGAGGCCGCGGTCCCGGCGGCCGCGGGGTCGCCCCACTGGCCACGCCGCCTTGCGGCACACCGCGACGTCGGCCTCCCTTTCGGCCGCCGTGCCGGGCGCCGCTCCCGTCCCCCCACGCGGATAGCGTGGACGTGTGCGTCTTCTTGTGATGTCCGATACACACCTGCCCAAACGTGCCAAGGAGCTTCCGGCCGAACTACTCGACCGGATTTCCGAGGCCGACGCCGTCCTCCACGCCGGCGACTGGGTCGACGCGGCGACCCTCGACCTGCTGCAGGCGCGGTCCCGCCGGGTGATCGGCGTGTACGGCAACAACGACGGCGCCGACCTGCGCGCGCGGCTGCCCGAGGTCGCCCGGGCGGAGCTGGGCGGGCTGCGCTTCGGCGTGGTGCACGACAGCGGCCCTGCCCAGGGGCGCGAACGCCGCTGCGAGGAGCGCTTCCCCGACCTGGACGTCCTGGTCTTCGGGCACAGCCACATCCCCTGGGACAGCACGGCGCCGGGCGGGCTGCGGCTGCTCAACCCCGGATCGCCGACCGACCGCAGGCGTCAGCCGTACGGCACCTACCTCACCGCCGAGGCGGCCGGAGGCGCGCTGACCCAGGTGCGGCTGCACGAACTGCCGCGACGCTGACCCGCGCGGCGACGGTCCGGCTCAGTGCTCGAGCGCCGGGTCGCCGGCCGGCCGGACCGCGCCCGAGGGCTCGGAGACCCGGACCGCCCCGGGAGCCTGCGCGGCCTCCGCCTCCCGCTCCCGCGCCTGCGTCCCGGTGGCGGCGTCCGCGGGCGGCAGCAGCGCCATGACGGCCTGGCGGTGCCCGTCGCTGGCGTCCTCGTCGAAGGGGTCCGGGGTCGCCGGCACCTGCACCCGGAGCACCGGCCCCGAGCCCAGCCGCACGTAGCCGCGGCCCGGCGGCACCTCCGCGGCGGACGTGGAGCACTGCGGCGCGCCGAGCACCGCCTGGGTCTGCTCCGCGGTGACCGCGCCCAGCAGCACCCGGGCCCTGGTGTGGGCGATGACGACCGGGGAGAGCGCCTCGGCGCCGTCGAGGTGGTCGGCGACGACGACGGTCACCCCGGCCGCGCGGCCGTGCCGCAGCGGGATGTCCAGCAGCTCCTGCGGGTCGGGGCGGCTCTCGGCGTGCGCGAGCTGGCTGAGCACGGTCGGCCGGTCGACGAGGATCCACAAGGGGCGCCGTACGTCGTCGGGGGCGGTACGCCCCGCCTGCCGGGCCCGGTTGACGGCGATCAGACGGCGCTCGGTCTCGTGCGCCGCCCACTCCAGGGTGGCCAGCGTGCCCGCCAGGCCGCTCTCGACGGCCATCACCCCGGGCCGTCCGGTCAGGCACGCGTGCTCGCCGGTCCCGCTGCCGTCCACGACCACGAGGTCGCCCTCCGGCAGCACCTGGAGCGCGATGGAGCGCAGCAGCGTGGTGGTGCCCGTGCCGGGCTGGCCGAGGGCGAGCAGGTGCGGCTCGGTGGAGCGTGGGCCGGTGCGCCACACGACCGGGGGCGCGTCCCTGACCTCCTCGCCGTCCTCGACCGGGACGGTGCGCTGCACCGCCTCCGGGTCGGTGAAGCCGAGCACCGTCTCGCCCGGGGAGGTGACGAAACGCTGTGCGGCGATGCCCGTGGGCAGCGGGGGGAGCGAGGTGAGGGTGAGGTGGTTCTCCTCCTCGTTCCACTCGAAGCGGTACTCGCGGCCGCGCCCCACCTTGGCGTGCAGCACGTGCTCCACGCGGGCCCTGGCCGTGGCCTCGCCGTCGGTGAAGTAGGCGGGGTACTTGAGGTGCAGGCGGACCAGCCGCCCGTCCTCGAAGGCGTAGTCGCCGAAGGCGTTCTCCCAGCTGCCGTCGTGGGCGTAGATCGGGCTGGGGTCGTCGGCGACGGACAGGTACGGCACCAGGGCCTCGTACAGCGCGGTCAGCCGGTCGCTCTCCGCGCCGCTCGGTCCGGTCGGGGCGGGTGTGCGGTCCCGGCCCATCCAGCCGGCGGAACCCATCCAGGCGGCGAACATCAGGTAGGCCCCGTAGGGCAGCAGGACCAGGACGAGGAACCCGGCTCCCACGGAGGCCATCAGCGCCGGTCCGCGCCGGTCCTTGGGCGTGCTGCCCCACCAATCGCGCGCCCAGCCGGCCTGGCGGCGCAGCCCGCGCGCGATGACGAAGAGCGGGTGGAGGACGTCCGTGGTGCTGTCGACGGCGGCCCGCGCGAGCTCACGGCCGCGGGTGAGCGAGGGGCGGCTGCTCAGGAGGGCGGAGAGGGGACGCCGGACCACGGGGAGCTCCAGAGGATCGTTGCGGGGACGGTACGACGGAACGGAACGGGAAGGGCCCGGAGCGGAGCGGCGCCGGGCCCGGTGGATCGGCCGTGCGGGACGGCCTAGAACTTGATCCCGCCCAGGAGGCTCGCCAGGCTCGCCCCGCCGGCCTTGATGCTCGGGGCGATGGCGGTGCCCGCGAGGTAGAAGCCGAAGAGGGCGCAGACGAGCGCGTGGGACGCCTTGAGCCCGTCCTTGCGGAAGAACAGGAAGACGATGATGCCGAGCAGGACGACGCCTGAGATGGACAGGATCATGGGGGCTACTCCTGTGTGATGGGGACTGTCACCATGAGTTGTTCCAGAATTACAGATAGTAATATGTTCTGAAAAGAGGCAAATGGGTGATTTATAGGGAAGTTCACCTGTTCAGCTTCGCTGAACTGTCTTCCGGGGTGATCCTCGCCGGTCGTCCGGCGTGTCATGTGGCAGGCCCCGCCGACGGAGCAGCGAAGTCGCCCGTTCGAGTGATCAAAATCGTTAAGCTTCGGCCATGGCTTCTCGTGCGGTCCGCGCCCCCCGAGCCGGCGTGCACCGGCGGCACGCCCGGCAGGGCCAGGGCGGTGGGGGCCGCTTAGGGTGGATCACAGGCGGTCCCGCCCGCGCACGGCGAGCAGCCACGCCTAGTGAGGAACGATGAGCGAGCCGACCCCGCAGAACGACCCGGCCCAGGACCCCGAAGTCCTGCGACTCGCCGCCGAACTCTTCGACCTCGCCCGCCGGGGAGGCACGGAGACCCTGACGGCGTACGTGGACGCCGGGGTGCCGGCCAACCTCACCAACGACAAGGGCGACACCCTCCTCATGCTGGCCGCGTACCACGGCCACGCCGCCACCGTGGCCGCGCTCCTGCGGCACGGTGCCGACCCCGACCGCGCCAACGACCGCGGCCAGACGCCGCTGGCCGGTGCCGTCTTCAAGGGCGAGGACGAGGTGGTCCGCCTCCTCGTCGACGGCGGCGCCGACCCCGCCGCGGGCACCCCCTCGGCCATCGACACCGCCCGCATGTTCGGCCAGGACGCGCTCCTGGAACTCTTCGGCGCCGCATGACCCCCGGGCGCGCCACAACCACCGCCGCACCCACGATGAAGAGAAGTGGACCCATGACGGAAACCGACAGCTGGAACAACCCGCTGCGCGATCCATCCGACCGGCGGCTGCCGCGCATCGCGGGACCGTCCGGGCTGGTGATCTTCGGTGTGACGGGCGACCTGTCCCGCAAGAAGCTGATGCCTGCCGTGTACGACCTGGCCAACCGCGGGTTGCTGCCGCCGGGCTTCTCGCTCGTCGGCTTCGCCCGCCGCGACTGGGCGGACGAGGACTTCGCCCAGGTCGTCCACGACGCGGTCAAGGAGCACGCGCGCACCCCCTTCCGCGAGGAGGTCTGGACGGAACTGGCCGCCGGAATGCGCTTCGTGCCCGGCGACTTCGGCGACGACGACGCCTTCGACGCCCTCCGCGCGACCGTGGAGGAACTGGACAAGGCCCGGGGCACCAGCGGCAACTTCGCCTTCTACCTCTCGGTGCCGCCCAAGTTCTTCCCGACCGTGGTCCAGCAGCTGAAGAAGCACGGGCTGTCCGACCCGCCCGAGGGCTCCTGGCGACGCGCCGTCATCGAGAAGCCCTTCGGTCACGACCTGGCCAGCGCCCAGGAGCTCAACCAGGTCGTCCACCAGGTCTTCCCGCCCGCCGAGGTCTTCCGGATCGACCACTACCTGGGCAAGGAGACGGTCCAGAACATCCTGGCGCTGCGGTTCGCCAACACGATGTTCGAGCCGCTGTGGAACCGTT